>JAGWJK010000112.1 GCA_028865845.1 Rhizobiaceae bacterium | reverse complement strand
GGCATTACCTGGCCGACAACCGGCGGGCAGGTGCAGGACCTGATGCAACGGTCGCATCAGGCCGTCGCCTTCGGTCAGGGCAGCGTTGCCGACACCGTCAGCAAGTTCTTCGATGAAGCCGGGATCATTCTAAACTGATGTCATCCTCCCAACATCAGAGCAGCGTGCAGGCGGCGCGCGACAAGGCGCCGTCTGCACCGCTCGCATCATCCGCTCCAAGCGAGCGTCCACGGCGCCGGAGGCCGCTTGGCGACAACAGCTGGGGCTATCTTTTCCTGACGCCCTGGATCATCGGCATGCTGCTGTTCCTGGCCGGCCCGACATTGGTGTCGCTCTATCTCTCCTTCACCAATTTCAACCTTCTCAATCCGCCGAAATGGATCGGCGTGATGAATTATGTCCGGCTTTTCACAATGGATAGCCGCTACCTCACCTCGCTGAGAGTGACCTTCACCTATGTCGCTTTCGCCGTGCCGCTCAATCTTGCCTTCGCGCTGGCACTCGCCATGCTCCTGAACTCCAGGATCAGGGGCCTTGGGCTCTATCGGGCCATTTATTACGTCCCGTCGCTACTCGGCGGCAGCGTCGCGATCGCTATTTTGTGGCGCCAGGTCTTCGGACCAAGTGGCATCGTATCCCAAATTCTTGCTGTCTTCGGTGTTCCCGGAACAAGCTGGGTGTCCTCGCCGGGCACGGCGCTCTGGACGCTGATCATCCTGCATGTCTGGCAGTTCGGCTCGCCGATGATCATCTTCCTCGCCGGGCTGAAGCAGATCCCGAAGGAGCTCTACGAAGCGGTGGTGGTCGACGGCGCCGGTCGCTGGCAGCAATTTTGGATGGTCACCGTGCCGATGCTGACACCGGTCATCTTCTTCAATCTGATCCTGCAGATCATCAATTCGTTCCAGGCCTTTACGCCCGCCTTCATCGTCAGCGGCGGCACCGGTGGACCGCTCGATTCCACGCTGTTCTATACGCTCTACCTCTACCTGCAGGGCTTCGGAAACTTCCGCATGGGCTACGCCTCGGCCATGGGCTGGGTACTGCTCATCATCATCGGCGTCTTCACGGCGC
This sequence comes from Rhizobiaceae bacterium, assembly GCA_028865845.1. Taxonomy (GTDB): domain Bacteria; phylum Pseudomonadota; class Alphaproteobacteria; order Rhizobiales; family Rhizobiaceae; genus Rhizobium. The sequence continues at coordinate 8,155 of JAGWJK010000112.1, read as the reverse complement.
TCGCATTTCTTTCCAGCAAATACTGGGTTCACTACGAGGACGAGAGGTAGTCGAGATGGCAAGCCTTGCCGCAAGTCCGGTCAAAACCAGGCGCAGACGCAGGGACCTGCGATGGCTGCTGCATGTCGTCCTCATCGCCGGCGCGTTCCTGATGCTCTATCCGCTATTGTGGATGATTGGCAGCTCGTTCAAGCCGGAAGGTGAGATCTTCTCCAACCTCAACCCGATCCCGGCAAGCCTCGATTTCTCGAACTATATCAAGGGCTGGACGCTTGGGACCGGCACGTCGTTTTCGACCTTTTTCCTCAATTCCTTCATCGTCTGCCTCGGCGCGATCGTCGGCAATCTCCTCTCCTGCTCGCTTGCCGCTTACGCTTTCGCCCGCGTCAATTTCCGGTTCAAGGGCATCCTGTTTGCCTTGATGATCGGCACGCTGATGCTGCCGTTCCATGTGACCGTCGTGCCGCAATACATCATTTTCAACGCGCTCGGCTGGATCAACACCTTCCTGCCGCTGATCGTGCCGAAGTTCTTTGCCGTCGATGCCTTCTTCATCTTCCTGATGGTGCAGTTCATTCGCGGCATACCGATGGAGCTCGAGCAGGCGGCAATGGTGGATGGCTGCAATCGCTTCCAGATCTTCCTTCTGATCATCCTGCCGCTGATGGCGCCGGCGCTGGTGACGACGACGATCTTCACCTTCATCTGGACGTGGAACGACTTCTTCTCGCAGCTGCTCTATCTGAACGCCGAGAAGAACTACACGGTTTCGCTCGGCCTCAGGCAATTCCTCGATGCGTCGGGGCAATCCTCCTGGGGGGCTATGTTTGCCATGACGACCCTGTCGCTGGGACCGGTCTTCCTCGTCTTCCTGTTTTTCCAGAAGCGCCTCGTCGAAGGCATCGCCACCACGGGCCTCAAGGGCTGACGGGGCTGAAATCATGACGGAGAAGAGCAATGACTGAGCGTTTGGTGGCAGTCCAGGTCGGCGCGGTGTCCTTCATGGATGAAGGCGTCGGCACGGTGTTGGACACGGTGCAGGAAAAAGCAGGGGTCAATACGCTGTTCCTTGCCACGCCCACCTGGAACCGCGCGACCGGCGGACGGGTAGAGCCGGGCCGAAATTTTCCGGATCACGGTGTCACGGAATATGAGCGCGATTGGCGCGGCGGCAATTATGCCACCATCCATCCGGAATATTATGCCAACACCATTCTGGGGCCTGCAGGGCGGGCGCCGGAATATCCGGATTGGGATATGCTGGCAACCGTCATTCCGGAAGCGAAACGGCGCGGCCTGCGCAGCTTCGCGATGATCGACGAAAGCAGCCATGCGCGGCATCTGCGCAGCTATCCGAATTTCGTCAAATGCCTGGAAGTGGACATCTGGAACAAGCCGGCGCGGCGACCCTGTTTCAACAATCCCGATTATCGAAACTGGCACCTCGGGCTCATCGAGGACTACATCAAGAGCTACGAACTCGACGGCATCATGTGGTCTTCGGAGCGCCCCAGCCCGCTCGATCGGCTGATCCAGGAGCCGACGCGCCAGGGGCTCGGTTTGATTACCTGCTACTGCAGCCATTGCAAGGCGCTTGGTGCCGAACGCGGAATCAGCTGGCGACGCGCGCAGGAGGGCTACCGCAAGCTCGTGCTCTGGAATGCCGACATCGCCCGCGGCGTCATTCCCTCCGATGGCGCTTTCGTGACCTTCTGGCGGCTGCTTCTAACCTATCCGGAGCTTCTGTCCTGGCAGTCGCTGTGGGCGGATGGGCAGCATCAGATGTATCGCGATATCTTCGGAACGGTCCGCGCCTTCAGACCGGAAATGAAGATCGGCTGGAACATGCCGCAGAACATCACCTTCAGCCCGTTCTATCGCGCCAGCCAGAATTACGCAGACCTCAGCCACATTGCCGACTTCCTGAAGATGTCGACCTATGACAACGCGGCCGGTCCGCGCTTCCATACGTTCATCGCCGGCATCAGCCGGACCATCTTTGGCGATGCCGATCCCGAACAGGTTTATCCGCTGATGCTTAAGATGTTGGGCCTCGACGAGGCGCCATATCAGGACCTGCCGAAGACCGGCTTTTCGGCTGATTACGTCAGGCGCGAAACCAAACGAGCGCTGGTCGGCGGCGAGGGCCGGTGCGTCGTCTATGCCGGCATCGACATCGACATCCCCGTCGGCCAGCCGGAGGAAACGGAGATTGACGGGCCGGTGCTCGGCGATGCCAGCATGATCGACGCCGACGACACCTTCGGTCCCGACTTGACGCGTACCACGCCCGGTCGGGTCAAGGCGGCAGTGCTTGCGGCCTTCGAAGGCGGGGCGAGCGGTGTCGTGCTCGGCAGAAAATATTCGGAAATGCGCCTCGACAATTTGACTGGGGTTCGCGCCGCGCTGGCCGAACTCAACTGAAGTTGCGTGGCTTGAGGGGTGTGAGCCCCGACAGATGATATTGGAGAGATCGATGCAGAAAATAGCTCTTGGCAGAACCGGTTTGCAGGTATCGCGCATTGCGCTCGGAGGATACCCCTTCGGTGGGCTCAACCGCGCCAACAATTGGGACCCCTGGTCCGAGGAGGGGCGAAAGTCGGCAATTGCCACCGTCAATCACGCCATCGACCGCGGCATCAATTATATCGATACGGCGCCCGGCTACGGCGAAGGCAATAGCGAGCGGCTGATCGGCGAGGTCATGAAGACACGCCGCGACGAATGCGTGCTTGCCACCAAGGTTCGCTGGGAAGGCCTGGGCAAGGCTGAGGTCATTGCCAGCGTCCGCGACAGCCTGAAGCGCCTCAATACCGACCGCCTCGACATCGTGCAGTTCCACGGCGGCATGTTTTCGGCCGAGGAATACGAGCACATCGTCAAGGGCGGCCCGCTGGAAGGTCTGCTGGAACTGCAGCAGAAGGGCGAGATCGGCTTCATCGGGCTGACCGCGGAAGAGCCATGGACGGCACGTCAATTCCTGAAGCACAAGGAATTCGACGTCTATCAGCTCGCCTATAACTTCATCTATCAATCGGCTGCACGGCATATCCTCAACGAGACCAAGGCGGAGAATGTCGGCGTCGTTACCATGCGGACGATGACATCGGGCATCTTCCAGCGCGGCGCCCGCTACCTCGCTCCCGAATGGCAGGAGGCCAAGGACCTTTTCCAGGTCTGCCTCGAATTCGTGCTGTCCGACAGCCGCGTCCATTCCGCCATCGTCGGCATGCGCTGGCCGGAGGAGGTGGATCTCAACGTCAAGCTGTTCGACGAATTCCATCCGTCGTTCGATTTCGCGCAGCTGCCGCGCATGACGGTCGATGTCTATCGCGCGGAGGACGCCGAATGACACCGTCTGAACGCACAAAGGCGAGCCGGCCATGAGCGGCCGTCCTTCGATCATCGACGCCTATGCCCATGTCGGTATGCCGCGCTTCCAGAGCGTCGAGGATTATCAGGCAGAGATGGCGCGGGCCGGTATCGGCCGCGCCGTGTTGTGCTCCTTCGACAGCAGCCCGGATCTTTTGGCCATACACGCGGCGATCAGCCGGGCGCCGGAAACCTATCGCGGTCTCGGCGTCCCCCTTGGCCGTGACCGGGCGGAGATGGAAGCTGCGGTTCACGCTCAGCTAGCAGCGGGCCTCAGCGGCCTCCGGTTGACCGACGAGGATGTGGTCGAACGACCATGGTTGCTCGACGCTCTCGCTGCTGCCGATCGTATTGCCATCGTGTGCGGACAGCCGTCGTCCGAGCGCACCGCGCGGGCGCTGCTTGCCAATTTTGAGCGTAATCCGGATGCCGTTGTCATCGGCGGGCATTTCGCTGGCGTGGGCGATCCCAAGCTTCTTGCCGGCGGCCCGGCAGCCGAGCTGTTCGCGCATCCCCGTTTTCACGTCGTCTTTTCCCGGCACGGCGGTTTTGCCGGCGCAGCGGTTCTCGCCTGGGCCGAGGCCGTGGTCGCCAAGACCGGATGGCAACGCATCCTGTGGGGGTCTGAATCGCCGCTAATATACTGGCGAACCGAAACCATGGCTGATGCCATCGGTTGGGTCGATCGGCTTTCGCCGACCGAAGAAGAACGGACGGCATTCCATGGCGGCAACACGGACCGGCTCTATTTCAGCCGGCCGGTTACGGTGGCGCCGCTCGACCTGCCCTTCGATCCCTTCTCGCGCGCTCGGTCTTTCCCGGCAACGATCCTTGCGAACGGCTTGCCGATGGATCAGGCGATCGCTGGACGGCTGGTGCATGCCTGGCTTGCCGAAGGCGGGAAGGGAAATCTCGGCGCCTTTATGGAACGGCTGCTCGACCGGAGCCTGCCGCCGTCTGAAGGCGTCTGAAAGCGAATATGCATTCTCGATAGTCTTAAAAAGAGGCGCAAATGGCCACGGTCGAAATCCGCAATATGTTGAAGAGTTACGGCTCGCTCCAGGTGATCCACGGGATCTCGCTCGGGATCGAGGATGGTGAGTTCGTGGCTTTCGTCGGGCCGTCCGGATGTGGAAAGTCGACCTTGCTGCGGATGATCGCCGGCTTGGAGGAGATTACCGGTGGTGAGCTCGAGATCGGCAATCGCGTGGTCAACGATCTCGCTCCGAAGGAGCGCGATATCGCCATGGTATTCCAGAATTACGCGCTTTATCCGCATATGACAGTCGCCAGGAACATGGGCTTTTCGCTGCGGCTCCAGGGCGTGTCGAAGGCGGAGATAGACGAAAAAGTCAGGCACGCGGCCGAAATCCTTGGGTTGACCCATCTTCTCGATCGTCATCCGCGCCACCTGTCCGGGGGCCAGCGGCAGCGCGTCGCCATGGGCCGCGCGATCGTCCGCGATCCACAAGTCTTCCTGTTCGACGAACCGCTCTCCAACCTCGATGCCAAGCTACGCGTGCAGATGCGCAGCGAAATCAAGGCATTGCATCAACGTCTTAAGACGACGACGGTCTATGTGACGCATGATCAGGTCGAGGCGATGACCCTTGCGGACAAGATCGTCGTCATGAATGGTGGACGCGTCGAGCAGGCCGGCCCGCCGCTGGAACTTTACGACAAGCCGAAGACCCTGTTCGTCGCCGGCTTCATCGGTTCGCCCGCCATGAATTTTCTGCAGGGAGACGTCCGCGCCGGCGATGTCCCCTGGCTGGCGACGGAAGGCGGCTTGCTATTGCCACTGCCGAAAGTGCCGGGGCTGCAGCCGGGGCGCAAGGTCACCTTCGGTTTCCGGCCGGAGCATATCCTGATCGATCCGGCCGGTATCGAAACCGAGGTTCTCGTCGTCGAGCCCACCGGTTCCGAAACGCAGGTAAGCGTGCGTGCCGGCCGGCAGACGATCATGGCCGTCTTCCGCGACCGCGTCGATCTCAAGCCGGACCAGAAAGTATCGTTCCTGCCAGATCTCAACAGGGCTCACGTGTTCGATACGGCAAGCGGCGTGCGGCTGGGGTAGCGATTTCTTCGATGCCTGGCCGGAGGGCATGATATTTTCCGTCAGCGCCTGCGCCGAAACGTCTGAGACGGTGCCTCGCCGTAGTGATCCCTGTACAGCGCGGCGGCTCGGCCGAGATGGCCAAAGCCGGCGGCAAGCACCGCATCAGCCACGGATGTCGGGCCGTCCGCATCAAGGAGGCTGGCGTGGAGCCGTTCCAGCCGGGCGCGCTGAATGCCCTGGGATAAGGTCATCCCCCGCGTCCGCTTGTATCCGTCCTGCAGCGAACGCAGGCCGGTGCCTGCGGCATTGGCGATCTCGGCCATGGTCAGGGGCTGTTCCAAATTCTCGACAATATATGCCTCGGCGCGGCGTACGGCCGACGGGGCCGCCGAGGCAACGGGCTGGTTCAGGAGATGCGAGCCGCTATGATTGCAGCCGGTGAGCAATAGCATCGTCAGCGCTTCCCGCAGGAGCACCTGGTAAGCCTCCGGCGCGTAGTTTTCTTCGGAAGCCGCGGCGGCAATCAGATTGACATGGTGTGCCAGCGATCGTCCGACCGGGCCTGTCAAATCGACGCCGGTATCAAACTCCACCTTCGTTTCGCGGTGAACCATGCTTGCGAACTGTGCTTCGATCGCTTCGCGGCTGACCAGGACGATCATTTTCTCGCAGCCGGCATGCCAGGTCATGCGTGTCGGCAGCGTTGGCGAGAGTATCGAGGCGCTGATCCCGGCCTGCGCTTCCGCCAGCAACGAGCCGCAGCGGACCGTCGCTCCGCCGTGAACGGGAATCTGAACCAGGAAGAAGCGTGAGAGTTCGCCGGGATCGATTTCGACCGCTGAGCCATAACTCACATAGTTCACCGAATAGCCGTGTTGGTTCGAGCAATGATGCACGGCGTGAAAATCTGCCGGATGGCGGTCGGTCGGACTGAGGAAATGTGGACAGAAAATGCGTCCGATCGCTTCGCGCGCTTCGTCGGGCGAGCGTGTATCGACCGTCTTGAACCGCGACAGCGGCAATTCGTCAAGCTGCATCCGCGCGGTCCTCTCCTCCCGTGGAGCATGAAGGTGCCGGCCATCCAGCGGTCCATTTGCCGAATTCGGACAATGGCATTCGCGATCCGGATTGTCCCGTTTCCTTTAAGCGACAAACATCTCATCCCATCAGGTGGAATGCAACCGGGAGATTCTCCGTTTGCAGGAGGAGGATTCTCGGTGAGCAAGGAACTGTTTCGAGCCGGCATGAGGAGGGTCTCGGGTGCGGTCACGGTCGTCACGACGCGGGGCGTCGATGGCGAGATGCGAGGAGTGACCGCGACGGCGGTCTGCTCCCTGACAGTCGATCCTCCCGCGGTCATTGCCTGCATCAACCGGGAGACCTGGGTCGGACAGCTCGCGCCGAAGAGCGGCGTCTTCTGCGTCAACGTGCTGGCGAAGGATCAGATGCACGTCGCAGAGACCTTCGCAGGTAGAACCGCGCTCGTGGCCGAGGACCGCTTTCAGGTCGGCGAATGGTGCAATCGCGAGACGGGAGCGCCGGTGCTCGAACATGCGATCGCCAGTTTCGACTGCGAGCTCGATAGCGCCGTCGAATTCGCCACGCATGTCATCCTCATCGGGCATGTGAAGACGACCGAGCTAGGTCCGGAGAACACCGAACCGCTCCTTTACGTCGATGGATGCTTCACGACGACGGCGCCACCGGCTTTGGCGCGCGATGCTGCTACCGGCCGCTGAGAGCCGATCGGCACTTCATCAACGACAGAAACGAAAAAGTGGGAAGCCTTATGCGTGGATTGGAAGGAAAAACAGCGATCATCGCCGGGGGCGCGACCCTGATCGGCCAGGCGATCGGCGAAACGCTGGTCGGTTATGGCGTCAATGTCGTCATCGCCGACATCAACGAAAAGGATGGGGCCGCGGCCGCGGCTCGCTTGGGAGAGAAGGCGACGTTCACGCGCGGCGACCTTGCAAGCGACGAGGATATTGCTGCGTTGGTCGACAACACGGTCAAGGCGACCGGCCGTCTCGATTTCCTTGTCAACGTCGCCTGTACCTATCTGGACAATGGGGCGATCACCAACAGGGCCGATTGGCTCTCGGCCTTTAATATCAACGTCGTTGGCTCGGTCGTGCTGATGCAGGCGGCGCGTTCGCATCTTGCGAAGAACAAGGGAGCAATCGTCAATTTCGGCTCGATTTCAGCCCGCGTGGCCCAGACCGGCCGCTGGGTCTATCCGGTTTCAAAAGCTGCGATCCTCCAGCTCACCCGCAATCAGGCGATGGATCTTGCAAGCGACGGCATCCGCGTGAATGCCGTGTCTCCGGGTTGGACCTGGAGCAACATCATGGTGCAGTTGACCAATGACAACCGGGAGAAAACCGACAAGGTCGCCGCACCCTTCCATCTGCTGGGCCGCACGGGCGACGCTTCCGAGGTCGCCGAGACGGTCGCGTTTTTACTTTCCGACCACGCCAGCTTTATCACGGGCACCGATATCCGGGTGGACGGCGGCTATACCGCCATGGGCCCGGAGCGGGCGGAAGCGGCGATCCCGCGGCTGATGGAATAGCCGCGCGACGTTGATTCCTATCGCGGCCAGGCGCCCAAGGCCTTTGTTCGTCTGGGCGACAGCCAATACGTCACCACCGATCAGTTGAAGGAGTTCCTGGCCGGCCACCTGTCGCGCATCGAAATGCCCAAGGACATCGAACTGCGCCG
>JAGWJK010001184.1 GCA_028865845.1 Rhizobiaceae bacterium | reverse complement strand
ACCGGAAAGGAAACTGACATGGCAACAGTGACGATCGACAAAGCGCGAAAGGCCTATGCTGGGCTGGAGGTGCTGCATGGCGTATCGGTCGATATCGCCGATGGCGAATTCGTGGTGCTCGTCGGGCCTTCGGGCTGCGGCAAGTCCACGCTTTTGCGAATGATCGCGGGGCTGGAAGATATTACCGGCGGAACGATCAGCATCGGAGGGCGGGTCGTGAACGACCTGCCGCCGAAGCAGCGCGACATCTCCATGGTGTTCCAGAACTATGCGCTCTATCCGCACATGACAGTTGCCGAAAACATGGCCTTCTCACTGACGCTTGCCAACGCGCCGAAGGCGGAAAAGCAGAAGCGTGTGGCCGAAGCGGCGCAGATCCTCGGTCTGACGCCGCTTCTCGAACGCTATCCCCGCCAGCTCTCGGGCGGCCAGCGTCAACGCGTCGCCATGGGGCGCTCGATCGTCCGCAACCCGCAGGTCTTCCTCTTCGACGAGCCTCTGAGCAATCTGGACGCAAAGTTGCGCGGCGCAATGCGAGCCGAAATCAAAAGCTTGCATCGGAGACTGTCGACAACAACAGTCTATGTCACCCATGATCAGGTCGAAGCCATGACCATGGCGGACCGGATCGTGGTGATGAACGGTGGCAACATCGAGCAGATCGGGAAGCCGCTTGATCTTTACGATAACCCGCAGAGCATATTCGTTGCCGGGTTTATCGGAGCTCCGTCGATGAACCTGTTCACGGGCCATTTTGCGGAAATCGATGGACGATCGGTCTTCAAAGTCGATGGAGATGTCACATTACCGCTGCCGGACGGCTTGGCGAAGGCCAACGCGACAAAAGCGGTCTACGGTATCCGCCCCGAGCATCTGGTGATGGCGGACAAAGGGACAGGTATCGCGGCAAAGGTGATCGTGGTCGAACCGCTTGGATCTGAAACGCAGGTCACGGCAACCGTTGCTGGCCAGACGATCGTCGCCATGTCCCACGAGCGAATCTCCGTCCAGCCGGATGATACGATCTGGCTCTCGGCGCGTAAGGATCGCGCCTGCCTGTTCGACGAGATGGGGCAACGGATAAGGCCACAGCAATAACTGGGTCTTGCAGCGTCCCAACCTGCTGAGGCGCGCTGTATCGCCCGATATAAGAGGCTCGTCGCGCGTCCGATCACACGGTCTGCAGCTTTTGGGACGCCGCCGGGCTTGGCACCATCGTCATCGCCCATATCAGGAGGCTTGTGCCCCGGTGTCGCATCGATCCGGGGCACTTGGCTACGGCAGGCTAGATCTGCAACAGCGTACTGGTGGTATCCTGATCCTGGTAGGATGAGGAATAGAGGCTGGCGAAATCGAAATTCGGCATCGACGGAGGCTGTGAATTCGACTGCATGCCGCTCTCGAATTCGCTCTCGGTCAGGCTGCCGGCCCCGCTGCTGTCCAGGCTTTCGAACAGGCTTGTCGCCTGATCGTCGCTGACGCCATCAGGTTTTGCGGCGAGGAATTCCGCCTCGGAAACCTGGCCGTCACCGTCGGTGTCCATGGATGCAAACATATCAGAGAAATTGCCGCTACCCTGCGGGCCGCCAACCTGTCCCTGCTGATTGCCAGGGGACATGGCCTGGGCAAGCTGCGCTTCCGTGAGCGATCCGGTGCCGTCGGTATCGAAGCTCTCGAACAGCGAGGTTGCCTGATCCTCACTGACGTCGGACGGACGGGCGGCAACGAATTCCTGCTCCGATATGCTGCCGTCACCATTGGTGTCCATCGCCTGGATCATATTGGTGGAGGAAGACTGGCCGGACGAAGACTGACCCGATGTGCTGCTGCTGTTCTGCTGGCTGCTCGACGACGACTGCATGTCGAGCATGATCGACATGAGTTGCGATATGAGCT
>JAGWJK010001183.1 GCA_028865845.1 Rhizobiaceae bacterium | reverse complement strand
AGGCATGCGAACTCTCGCCACATTGGGTCCGGCCGGCGGAATCTGCTTCTCATTGAGGCCGACATTGATGCTTCCGGCATCCGGTCCGTTCTGCAGCCCGGCATAGATCAACTGGAACTGGGCGATATCCGGCTTCGGGTTCAGCACGATGCTGTTATAGGTCGGCGTATCGACGGCGCGAGGGACAATATTGATGCCGACTTGGGCAAGCATTGCCTGAATGGCGGCAAGGACATTGGTCGCTAATGGCGTGGTGTAATAGGTTAGAAGTGTGATCGGCTTGCCGCCATTGATCTGATCCCAGCCGGCTTCCGTCAGCAGTTGTTTGGCCTTTTCGGGATCGTAAGCATAGTCGTCGATGCCCTCTGGTAGCAGTTGTTTGGCGACGTAGGCGCAATTGGCCGGCTTGGCTGCGCCACCATACAGGCTCTTGATGATGGCATCACGATTGATTGCGTACATCACCGCCTTGCGGATGCGCACATCCTTCCAGATCGGGGAGTCGTGATTGAAACCAAGATAATTGACCACGAAGGAATCGCCTTCGATGACCTGGAAGTCCTTGTTGTCCTTGAAGGTCGGCACGTCGTTGGAATCGATATAGGTAAACTGAATCTCGCCAGACCTTAGCGCTGCAATCGCTGCAGCTGGATTGGCGAAATAGCGGTTGATGACGCGCTCCAATGCGGGCTTGCCACCACGGTAGTCGGTGTTGGCGGCAAGTTCGACATACTGATCCGAGACATATTTGGTGAATTTGAAAGGTCCGGTACCGATCGGATTGGTAGACCACCACGTGCTCTTGGCCAGTTGGTCGGCAGGTATCGATGAGAGCGCATGCTCTGGCAACATCATCACCTTGGTCATCGTATCGAGCAGACTGCCGCTCGGTTCGCTGAGCTTGATGACGAGGGTGTGGTCGTCCGGCGCCTCGACAGACGACACGACCTTCAGGCGCGCGGCAAGCACCGAGCCGGTTTTCGCATCCATCGCAAGGCCCATGGTGAATTTTGCGTCTTTGGCGGTGAACGGCTGGCCGTCGTGCCATTTGGCATCCGCAAGCTTGAACGTATAGGTCACCTGGTCGGGGCTGACCTCATAGGAGCTTGCCAATGCGCCAACAACCTTCTGCAGCTTCTCGTCATAGGTAATCAGTGGTTCGTAGTAAATGCTAAGCCAGGTGAAGCCGGCCGTCGCCGCAAGCGGATTGAAATTGCCCTGAAAACCGCCGGGACCGACATCGAACCCGCCGGACAGGGTGGCGGCCTGCGCCTGGGTTGCGATGCCGGACTCTATAATTGCGGGAACGGCAACGGTCGACAGCATAAAGCTGAGCGCGGCTGCGGATAATCTAGACAGTCTTTTCATGTGTTCCTCCCACTTTTTAACGTGTCTTGTTATTGGCGATCACCTGGGCAATGCCCTCGTAGTGACGATCCATGCGCCTGCGCGCCTCCTCCAGATCCTTCGCTTCGATCGCATCGACAATTGCCGCGTGATCCCGCCAGGTCGCCATTGGGTCGATGTTTTCGAGGTTGACGAAATCCGATGCCTTGTAGAAAGCGAGCCAGAAAACATCGATCAGCCGCACGAGCGTTTCGTTGTGCTGGCAGCGAAACAGCAACCGATGAAACAACTGATCGTCTTCAGCGAACGTCTCGCCGCGCTCGGCATGGGCGCGCATGCGATTGACGGTCGAGCGCAGTTCGGTGATGTCTTCCTCGCCGATCATCTCGATCGTCTTGCCGATTAACCCCACTTCAAGTGTGCGGCGGATTTCGATCACTTCTTCAATCTGTCGCAACGCCCCGCCGAGACCGTAAGCGAGGTTGTCGAGTAGCGGCTCAAACGAGAAGGCTTTTACGAAAATGCCGACGCCGCGCCGTGTTTCCAGAAC
>JAGWJK010000111.1 GCA_028865845.1 Rhizobiaceae bacterium | reverse complement strand
CATTTCTCCTCCGATATCTCGCTGGACGAAATCGCCGACACGGCCGGCATGTCGCGCTATCATCTGTCGCGCGTCTTCGGTCTGACGACCGGCCACTCCATCAGCGGCTACATCAGGGGCCGACGCCTTAGCGGCGCCGCACTTGCGCTCATCGACAGCTCATCGACCATTCTCCAGGTTGCACTCGATGCGGGCTACGGCTCGCACGAGGCTTTCACCCGTGCCTTTCGCGACCAATTCGGCATCACGCCGGACGGTCTGCGCAAACAGGGGCACGCCAGAAACCTTGTCCTATTGGAGCCGATCAGAATGGACGACAACAATCTTCCCAAACTCGACGCCCCGCGCTTCGAGACCCGCCCGGCAATGCTGCTCGCCGGCCTTGCCGAAACCTATGCCTACGAGGCGACGCAGGGAATTCCCTCCCTCTGGCAGAAATTCAATCAGTATTTCGGTCACATTCCGGGCCAGATCGGCAATGTTGCCTATGGCGTCTGCACCCAGCCCGAAGGCGAGGCCGAGAGTTTCCGCTACATGTCCTGCGCGGAAATCTCTGCGGCCGACGACCTGCCGGAGGGGTTTACGACGACAAGACTGCCGCAGCAGCGCTATGCCGTCTTCACCCATCGCGGCCATGTCTCCGGCATCAGCGCCACGGTGCACCGGATTTTCGGTGACTGGCTGCCGCAATCCGGCCACCAGCACGGCGGCGTGCCCGACCTGATGGAGCGCTACGACGAGCGTTTCGATCCCTATACTGGAACCGGCGTCACCGAGATCTGGATCCCGCTGAAGGCATAGAAACATGCGCGCCAGCCGCGGAAATAGCGGCGGCGCTTGTACCTGCGATTTCGCTTCTTACATTAGCGACCAATTGAAACACCGGCGCTAACTTCGGGGGCAAAACGTCGATGCAGGATATTCTCGGTCTTATCCAGGACCCGGGCGCTTGGGTTGCGCTTGTGACGCTCGTGGTCATGGAAGTGGTTCTCGGGATTGACAACCTCATCTTCATTTCCATCCTGACCAACAAGCTGCCCCCGGAACATCGCGAGAAGGCGCGCAGGATCGGTATCGGGCTTGCGTTGCTCATGCGTCTGGCGCTGCTCGGCACCGTCGCCTGGATCGTGCAACTGACCCAGCCCGTATTCGAAATCTTCGGCCAAGGCTTCTCGTGGAAGGACATGATCCTGATCGGCGGAGGCCTGTTTCTTGTGTGGAAGGCAACGAAGGAAATTCACCACAATGTCGATCCCGCCGATCATGGCGAGGACTTCATTGCGAAATCGAAGACCTCGGGCTTTGCTGCTGCCATCGGCCAGATCCTGCTTCTCGACCTAGTCTTCTCGGTCGACAGCATCATCACCGCCGTCGGCATGACGCCGCATCTGCCGATCATGTTCATCGCGGTCATCGCTGCCGTCACCGTCATGCTCGTCGCCGCCACGCCGCTTGCCAATTTCATCGAGAAGAACCCGACCATCATCATGCTGGCGCTTTCCTTCCTGCTGATGATCGGCACGACGCTGATCGCGGAAGGCATGGGTTTCCATGTGCCCAAGGGCTATATCTACGCCGCCATGGCTTTCTCGGCCCTCGTCGAAATATTGAACATGCTGGCGCGCAACCGGCGAAAACAGGCGGGCGGAGGCCACTGAGCCGCCGCCCTCAGCCGTTCCGGCATCAATCGCTAACGTGAACGTCCACCCATTCGCCGGTATCGCCGCGGCCGTAGATGTCGACCTGGATCCAGACGTTGCCCCGAACGATGAGATTGCCGGCATCGTTGTCGATCGAGCCGTCCTGCAGCATGCTTTCCAGACCCTGGCGGTTGGCTGCCTGTGAGAAGAAGCTGTCCCCCTGGTCGCCGCGATCCCGGCGATTGTAGACGTGGTAGTTGGCGCGATCCTGTCGAATGATCTGCCACGGCTCGGTCAGCCGCACACCATTTGAATTATAGAGGTCGTCGCGGCCGATATAGGCGCGGTAGCTTTCGATCAGATGCGCGGACTTGTCCCGCGTGATCGTCGATTGCGCCATGGCCGGAACGGACATGCTCGCGGCCAACAGCAAGCTTAAAGCGAACTTGATCATGATTTCCCCCATTGAAGAACTCAAAACCTATCCCGCTCCTGCTACAGATTTTCAAACGGAAATCGATATGTGCCCAGATTTTGACAATGCTTTTCAACGAAAAGAAGAAAAATCGAAAATGAAGCATCGCAGAACGGAACTAGTCTGCTTTGTGCCTGCAACAAGGCGCCAAGCAGTTTTCCTTGACGTCTTTCCTTGAATATGGCCTAAGGCCAGCCAAACGGAAAACGCGGAACTGAAGCGGCAAGCGCTCTATTCCGGCCGGTTTCCTGATCCAGATACACATCTTCAGCCGGCAGCGCTTATCCCAAGCAGTCGACCGGCTTTTTCTGACGGGCAAATAAGATGACCACTTCAGGCGTACGCGTCCGCATCGCACCCTCCCCCACCGGCGAGCCCCATGTCGGCACCGCCTATATCGCGCTGTTCAACTACCTCTTCGCCAAGAAGCACGGCGGCGAGTTCATCCTGCGCATCGAGGATACCGATGCGACGCGCTCGACCCCGGAATTCGAGACCAAGGTTCTCGACGCGTTGAAATGGTGCGGCCTGAAATGGTCCGAAGGCCCCGATGTCGGCGGCCCCTACGGCCCCTATCGCCAGAGCGACCGCAAGGAGCTTTACAAGCCCTACGTCGAGCAGATCGTAACGGCCGGTCATGGCTTCCGCTGCTTCTGCTCGCCGGAGCGTCTGGAGCAGATGCGTGCCGCCCAGCGCGCCGCCGGCCTGCCGCCAAAATATGATGGTCACTGCCTGAACCTCTCGGCCGAGGAAGTCTCGACGCGCGTTGCCGCCGGCGAGCCGCATGTCGTGCGTATGAAGATCCCGACCGAGGGCTCCTGCAAATTCCACGACGGCGTCTATGGTGATGTGGAAATCCCGTGGGATGCCGTCGACATGCAGGTCCTGCTCAAGGCCGACGGCATGCCGACCTATCACATGGCCAACGTCGTCGACGACCACCTGATGAAGATCACCCACGTTGCGCGCGGCGAGGAATGGCTCGCCTCGGTGCCGAAGCACATCCTCATCTATCAGTATCTCGGCTGGGAGCCGCCGGTGTTCATGCACCTGTCGCTGATGCGCAACGCCGACAAGTCGAAGCTGTCGAAGCGCAAGAACCCGACCTCGATCTCCTATTACACGGCGCTCGGCTATATCCCCGAGGCGCTGATGAACTTCCTCGGGCTGTTCTTCATCCAGATCGCCGAGGGCGAAGAGCTTTTGGGCATGGACGAGCTTGCCGAAAAGTTCGACCCGGAAAACCTCTCCAAGGCTGGTGCGATCTTCGACATCCAGAAGCTCGACTGGCTGAACGGCCGCTGGATCCGCGAAAAGCTCTCGGAAGAAGAGTTCCAGCATCGGGTCCTGACCTGGGCGATGGAAAACGCCCGCCTGAAGGAAGGCCTGAAGCTGTCGCAGTCGCGCATCTCCAAGCTCGGCGAGTTGCCCGATCTCACCGGCTTCCTGTTCAAGTCCGACCTCAACCTCGATCCTTCGGCGTTTGCCAAGATCAAGTCGACGCCGGAAGAACTGCTGGAAATTCTGAACACCGTGCAGCCGGACCTCGAAAAGATCCTCGAATGGAATGTCGAGACGATCGAAGCAGAACTCCGCGCCATCGCCGACCGCATGGGCAAGAAGCTGAAGGTGGTGGTAGCACCCCTCTTCGTCGCCGTTTCCGGCTCCTCGCGCTCGTTGCCGCTGTTTGACTCGATGGCGATCCTCGGCCGCTCCGTCGTACGCCAGCGCTTGAAGCTCGCGGCCCAGACCGTTGCGACCCTCGTCGGCCCGAAGAACTGAACCGGACCTTAAAACCATGAACGACAAGACCGAAAACGCCACCCTCTCCTCCGACGCAACGGAAGTCCGTGCGCAGAAGCTCAAGCTGCTGCGCGAACAGATCGGCGACGTCTATCCGGCGCATTTCCACCGGACGCTGACCAATGCCGAGCTGGCGGCGAAGTACGAGGGCCTGGAACCGGACACGGAAACCCAGGATGTCGTCACCGTTGCTGGCCGCGTCTATTCCTCGCGCAATTCCGGCATGTTCATGGATATCCATGACGCATCGGGCAAGATTCAGATCTTCAGCCACAAGGACGTCACCGGCGAAGAGGCCCGCGCCCTGCTGCCGATGATCGACATCGGCGACATCATTGGCGTGACCGGCGTCGTGCGCCGCACCAAGCGCGGCGAGCTGACGATCAACGCGCAGCAGATCACCATGCTGACCAAGTCGCTCCTGCCGATGCCGGAGAAGTGGCACGGCCTGTCCGACATCGAGCTGCGCTACCGCAAGCGCCACCTCGACATCATGACCAACGAGGAATCGAAGCTCCGCTTCCAGCAGCGCAGCCGTATCGTCTCAGGCATTCGCCGTTTCATGGAAAATGACGGCTTCATGGAAGTCGAGACCCCGATGCTGCACTCGGTCTACGGCGGCGCCACCGCCGAGCCGTTCAAGACGCATCACAACACGCTGAAGCTCGACATGTACCTGCGCATCGCGCCGGAGCTGTTCCTGAAGCGCACGCTGGTTTCGGGCCTGACCGACAAAGTCTTCGAGATCAACCGCAACTTCCGCAACGAAGGCGTCTCCACCAGGCACAATCCTGAATTCACGATGATGGAGTGCTACTGGGCCTATGCTGACTACGAGGACATCATGGACCTCGTCGAGCGCCTGTTCTCGACGCTCGCCATGTCGATCCACGGCAGCACCGAATTCGCCTTCGGCGACAAGCAGATCTCCTTCAAGGGTCCGTTCCGTCGCGTGCCGATGCCCGACGCCGTCAGGGAAGCGACCGGCATCGACTTCCTGGCGATCAAGACCGACGAAGAAGCCCGCGCCGCCTCCAAGGCTGCCGGTTTCGAAGTCGAGAAAGACGCGACCTGGGGCGAATGCCTGGCCTTCATCTTCGAGGAGAAGGTCGAGGCGACGCTGATTCAGCCGTCGCACGTCACCCACTTCCCGAAGGACATTTCGCCCTTCGCCAAGGAAGTGCCGGGCGAGCCGCGCCTCGTCGAACGCTTCGAGACCTATTGCAATGCTTGGGAACTCGGCAATGCCTTCTCGGAACTGAACGATCCGGAAGAGCAGCGCGCCCGCATGGTCGAGCAGCTTGAGCAGGCGCATGCGCGCGGCGAAAAGCAGAAGGAACTGGACGAGGAATTCCTCGACGCGATCGACCAGGGCATGCCGCCGGCAGGCGGTCTCGGCATTGGCGTGGACCGCCTCATCATGCTCTTGACCAACTCGCCGTCGATCCGCGACATCATTCTCTTCCCGGCACGCCGCAACAAGGCGGACTAAACGGCCGGAAAGAATTTCGATGCCCTGGCAAACTCATCGCCAGGGCATTTTTGTTTCAAGAACCAGAAGGAACAGATCCATGACCGACGAACCGACGACGGATGAGGAATTGGAACAGCAGCGCCTTGCCGATCTGGCCGATCTCGGCGACGACATCGACCTCGCACAATATGCGCCGGGCACCTTCGGCTGCCACGAAGCCATGCACACGACGTCGATCATGCTCGACATGACGGACGACCAGCTCCTGCAGCATCCGGCAATCCTCAGCGACCCGGCTTTCTATCGCCTTGCCAGCGACGTGCATGAGGCGCTGTTTGCGCTCTACCAGGCAATCGGCTCGAAGCACCTCGCCGAATAGGCCCTTGAGCGGCCGCCGGCTAACACGCTGACGGCTTGCTTTATAAACAACATCGAGATGTGACGATCCCAGCCATGGCCGCCCGTCAATCGGCGGCCTTAATTCGTGACCGGTGACTTTCGCTCGCTTGCGCCGGTCATCTGCGGGTCGAGCCCCGGCGACGGCTCTCCATGCGGGTCGGAGGCGTCGGCGCCGATGAAGCTGCCGGTGCTACCGCTATCCGGCGACGGCACATTGCCCGTCGTCTCCGGCGCCTTCTTCTCGGGCGGAGCGGCCTGTTCTTCCTCTTTCTTGTCCTGAGCGGCAGCGGCCTTCTGTTCGGCCGCCACCGCTGCCTTCTGCTTGTCCTTCGTCGCGTCGCCGGTCGATTCAGCGTCGGCCGACAGCGGGTTCTCGCAGTCGGTATGGTCCTTCAAAGCCGCCAATGCCGCGTCGATATCCTTGGGCAGCATGTCGACTTCTTCGCCGTAAAACAGGCCGGTCGAACTTGCCGCGCCATCATAGTAGCGCGCCGTCACCGGTGCCTCGACGCTGCCATCCTCCATCTTTTCGGGATTGGGCACATATACGACGTCGGCGCCCATCGCCCGGCCGCGAATGTCGGAACGCAGGCTCGGACCATTCTTGTCGAGGACGACGACCTGCACGAGATCCGGCTTCTGCTCGTCATAAACCGCCTTGGCCACCCTCAGCGCCGTCTTTACCCGCGTCAGGCCATCCGTCGGTTCGGTGCGGATATATTTGCGGATCCAGAGCCTGTTCTGCTTGCGGATGGTGACCAGGTTGACGTCATTGCATTCGAGGCCATTCGTCGTCGCCGTGGGAGGACCCAGCAGCCTGTCCTTGCCGATATAAAGCGCGAAGGCTCCGGAGGAGCCCATCAACAAGGCCACCCCGCCGATAATAAAAACAAGCTTCCGGGATGGCCGGAAAATGTGCAGTAAGGCGCTCACGCCAACTGCTCCACCATTGAGCACTCCAACGCGACAAAATGATCAACTCTCACGTTAGGTAAATCCTGTTTCGGAATACTTAAGGAGGAGACCGATCTTGATCCATCCGCGATCGCAAAAACCAAAAAAGGTCCAAGCGTTTCAGACCTATGCCCAAGCTTGCCTTGCACCCCGGCAGCATGCTCTAAATCGGCATGGCATTTACCTTAAGGCAGCTTCAATATTTCGTCGCCGTGGCGGAACAGGGTTCCATCACGCGGGCCGCGCAGAACCTGTCGATCTCACAATCCTCGATTACCGAAGCGCTGAAAGAACTGGAAAGCGATCTCGGGGTCGAACTGTTCGATCGCCATCCGCGCGGTCTCGCCATCACCCATAACGGCCATCAGTTCCTGCGGCATGCGACAAAGATACTCGCCACCGTCTCCGATGCCCGCACCAGCTTTTCCGGTCAGAGAAATGCGACCGGCGGCACGCTGAACATCGGCGTCACATCGCTGGTCGCCGGCTATGTTCTATCCGACCTGCTTGCTCGCTATCGCCGCGCCTGCCCGGGCGTCGAGGTTACCGCCATAGAAGATAATGGCGGCTATCTCGAGCATCTGCTGGTCGGCGGCGAACTTGACGTCGCCGTCATGGTCATATCGAACCTGCGCGACCGCATGGCGCTGCAGGCGGAAATTCTGGAAACCTCGCCCTACCGCCTCTGGCTGCCCATGGGCCACCCGCTTGTGTCCGCCGACATTATCAGCGTCGCCGATATCACGCGCGAGCCGCTGATCATGCTGACCATCGATGAAATCGAGGAAAATACCGGCAAGCTGCTGACCGCGCTCGGCGCCCGCCCGCATGTCGCCTTCCGCACCCGGTCGGTCGAGGCCGTCCGCAGCCTGGTCGCGACCGGCGCCGGCATCGCTCTGCTGCCCGACCTCGTCTATCGCCCCTGGTCGCTGGAAGGCGACCGGATCGAAAGCCGCGACGTTTCCGGCTCGCTGCCGGTCGTGCAGGTGGGCATCGTCTGGCGCAAGGGATCAAGCCTGCCACAGGCGGCCCGCGATTTCGTCGGCGTTGCCGAGTCCATGCGCTCGGGCAGGCAGCGGCAGTGATACGATATCGGAAATTCCGATATCGACTTTCTGATAAATGAATTTGCGAATACGGCAATTTCGCGTCACCTTTTTCTCCGGGAACAACGCCAGAAACCGGCTTCAAAAGCCGGCTGGTTCAAATCGGGAGAATTTGATGAAGCATCTGCTGAAATCATGTACCGCTGCGCTCGCCTGCCTGAGTTTCGCCACGCAGATCATCGCCGCCGAGCCGTTGAAAACGCTCGGCAAGGGCGAAGGCGCCGTCAGCATCGTTGCCTGGGCCGGCTATATCGAGCGCGGCGAGAGCGACAAGAATTACGACTGGGTCACCCAGTTCGAAAAGGACACCGGCTGCAAGGTCAGCGTCAAGACCGCCGCCACTTCGGATGAAATGGTGTCGCTGATGAACGAGGGCGGCTTCGACCTCGTCACCGCCTCGGGCGACGCTTCGCTGCGTCTCGTGGCCGGAAAGCGCGTTCAGCCGATCAATATCGACCTCATTCCCAGCTGGAAGAACCTCGACGACCGCCTCAAGAATGCTCCCTGGCACACGGTCAACGGCGTGCATTACGGCGTGCCCTATCTCTGGGGACCGAACGTCCTGATGTACAACACCGATACGTTCAAGGATCAGGCTCCGAAGAGCTGGAACGTCGTCTTCGAGGAAATGACGCTGCCGGACGGCAAGTCCAACAAGGGCCGCGTCCAGGCCTATGACGGCCCGATCTATATTGCCGACGCCGCCCTCTATCTGATGGCGCACAAGCCCGAACTCGGCATCAAGGATCCCTACGAGCTCAACGATGACCAATACAAGGCGGCCCTCGACCTGCTGCGCGGCCAGCGCAAGATCGTGTCGCGCTACTGGCACGACGCGATGGTGCAGACCGACGATTTCAAGAACGAAGGCGTCGTCGCTTCCGGCTCGTGGCCATTCCAGGTCAACCTGCTGCAGGCCGACAAGCAGAAGATCGCCTCGACCTTCCCGGACGAAGGCACGACCGGCTGGGCCGATACCACCATGCTGCACGTCGACAGCGAGCATCCAAACTGCGCCTATATGTGGATGGAGCACTCGCTCCAGGCCAAGGTCCAGGGTGACGCCGCCGCCTGGTTCGGCGCCGTTCCGTCGGTACCGGCTGCCTGCAAAGGCGACGAACTCCTGACCGACAGCGGTTGCGCCACCAACGGCTACGATCACTTCGACAAGATCAAGTTCTGGAAGACCCCCGTCGCCAAGTGCACGACGCAAGGCGAATGCGTGCCTTATCATCGCTGGGTATCCGACTATATCGGTGTGATTGGGGGGCGGTGACGTCCCTTCTTCTCCCCAGCGGGGAGAAGATGCCCGTCAGGGCAGATGAGGGGGATGAGGGGGATGAAGGGGATGAAGAGCAAAGCGACGAACGTCTGAGCGTCAAG
>JAGWJK010000110.1 GCA_028865845.1 Rhizobiaceae bacterium | reverse complement strand
AGCCGTTCCGCCGCCAAGATCGAGGCGCTGAAGAAATTCAGCGGCTATAAGCCTGGTGTCGAGGTGGATTTCCTGGCCCTGGCACCGGCCTCGCCGATGCCGCGGCTTCGCGGCGTCGCCTGGACAGGCAATCTCCTGATCGGCTTCTTCGTGATCGGCCTTGGTGTCTGGTCGGTGCTTGCCCCGCTGAAGAGCGCGGCGGTCGCGGCGGGCATCGTCGAACCGGAATTCAGCCGCAAGACCGTCCAGCATCTGGAGGGTGGTATCGTCCGCCGCATCCTCGTCAAGAACGGCGATACCGTCACGGCCGGCCAGGTGCTTATCCAGCTTGATGATACGAAGTCGCGTTCGGAACGTGACAGTGTTCAGGGCCAGCTATGGGACGCGGAGGGCATGCGCGCGCGCCTCATCGCGGAGCAGGCCGATCGTGATCAGATCACCTTCCCCGCGGATCTCAAGACGTTGATGTACAGCAATCCGGAGGTGAGCGCGATCATGATCGGGCAGCAGCGGATATTCGACGCTCGCCGTCAGGTTACGCAGTCAGAAATAGCGATCGCGCATGAGAAGATGAGGCAGGTACAGCAGGAGATCGTCGGGCTGGATGCCCAGAAGGCCGCACTATCGGATCGGATTGAAATCTCGCGGCAGGAATTGGATTCGGTGACGACGCTCGTCGCCAAGGGCGCGGAGAGAAAAAGCAGGCTTTTCAATCTCGGGCGAGAGAAGGCTGATGTCGACGGTCAGTACGGCCAGCTCGATGCCCAGATAGCACAGGCCTATCAGGTGATAAACGAGACGCAGGCTGGCCTGGTGAAGATGGAGAGCGACCGGCAGAGTGAAATAGCCCAGGGATTGCGCGACAAGGAAGGTCAGATCGTGCAGCTCAGCGAACGATTGCTCTCGATCGAGGACGAGCTGACCAGGACCGATATACGGGCACCGGAAGATGGTGTGGTTATGGATCTGCGCGTGCATACCGCCGGCGGCGTGGTCGGCGCGGGCGAGCCGCTGGTCGACCTCGTGCCGAGCGACGATCACCTGGTCATCACGGCGCATGTGCGGCCGGAGGATATTAATGTCGTGCATCCGGGCCTGGAGGCGCAGGTCCATCTCGTCCCCTACAATCAGCGGCGGGTTCCGCTACTGAAAGGCAAGGTCGAGTATGTCTCAGCGGACCGCCTCGTCGACAAGCAGACCGGGCAATCCTACTACGCAGCGACGATCCGCGTGACGGACGAACGCTTGGCGAAGATGCCTGACGTCAAGCTCGTCCCCGGCATGTCCGCGCAGACGATGATCGAGACTGGCCAGAGCAGCGTC
Organism: Rhizobiaceae bacterium; assembly: GCA_028865845.1. Lineage (GTDB taxonomy): Bacteria > Pseudomonadota > Alphaproteobacteria > Rhizobiales > Rhizobiaceae > Rhizobium. Next base: position 7,914 of record JAGWJK010000110.1, on the reverse strand, counting down.
GCGTTCTACGCGGTCAGACCGCTCCTGGAAAGTTTCAACAGAGCGTTTCGTGAAGACTGAGGCAAACTCCGAAGCAGACGGCTCGGAATGTGAAGCGACTTTAGGTTGGGCATTCCACCATTCCTTCCTGGCGCCTTTGAATTCCAGAAATGACGCCGCCGAAGGAAAAGCGATGATGGGCAAGAGAAAGTTCAACGATGAGCGGATCATGGACATTCTGAAGGAACATCAGAGTGGAATGACGGTGACGGACGTCTGCGCCAAACACGGGATCAGCGAGCCGACCTTCTATCGATGGCAGTCGCTGCAGTTCAAGAATGTCGGCTTCGACGTCAAGCGGCTGCGGGCGCTGGAAGAAGAGAACCGCAAGCTGAAGAAGCTGCTCGCCGAAACCATGCTGGCAGCGGCAACGCTCAGCGAAATGCTGGAAAAGACATCGAAAGAGACGGCCTGAAACAGCTATCAGCGATGATGATGCGACCGGAATTTTCCGGCCGGCGTTTCATAGGAAAAATTTGGAGGTGCGTGCGGCGATCACACTTCGTCGCCTGACCGGCGGAACCTATTCCGCCGCTACACCATGTCCGTTGATCAGCCGATGACCCAAGCGGGCGACGACCTCGGTGCGGTTCTGGACCTGCAGTTTCCGCATGATGTGCTGCACGTGCATTTTTACGGTGTGGCCCGAGAGATTGAGCTTGCCGGCAATGACCTTGTTCGAACAACCGCGCTGCAGCTCGGCCAGGACTTCCGCTTCCCGCGGCGTGAACCCGACAGCTTCCAGATAGTGCTGCGGGTGCTCCTCCACGACCTTCTGATCGAAGTCTCGCGGTTCCGGACGCATGGGCGTGACGTTGGTCAGCGCGTCCAATGGCTGGGGGCAGAAGATGCCGCCAGCGAGCACCAGGCGCAATCCGGCGATGGCGATGTCGACCGGCAGGGACGTGGTGAAGAAGCCGCGTATGCCCATCTTCAGCGCTTGCGCGGCGATCGTAACGTCGTCCGTGTGTGAAAGAAGAGCGACGGGCGCCTCCGCGAAGCGTTCGGAAATCGCCGCGAGGTCGTCGAGCAGGCTGGTACTGCCGACGCTTCTGCCCGCAAGGTCCAGGGCAATCAGACGTACATCCATCCCAAGAGCCCTGTCGAGACTCTCTGTCGAAGCCATATCCACAAAATCCCAACCGGCGAGTTCGTGCTCAAGAAGCTTGACGATCGTCGTTCTGGTCAATGTGTGATGGTCGATGATGACAACCGTAGGCGCATTGCGCCCGATCCGGCGTTTCGTTCCTAAGTTGATGGACACGGGTCCTCCCCCAAGGATGTTGGCGATCCATCTCGTAACGGGATATTATACCCGTTGCTGTGTCATGTCATGATAAAATCAGGATTAGCCCGAGCCATAAAGCTGTGTTTTTTCTAATACTAAAGGCGATTTTACCACATTTTTGAGAGTGGATTTTCAGGTTTTCGCCACGCGAAAGGGGCGGCTCATGATAGCCGCCCCTTACTTTCTCTCATATCGGAGAGCTCGGTTCACACCTCCGTGATAGGTGCGTAGTCAGCAGGCTGATTGGGTCTGTTCAGCCAAGCCGCTTGCCGTCGCGGCCATAAGGCCATTTCCAATTGCTGATCTCCGGCATGTCTTCACCATGTTCGCGGACATAGCGACGATGTTCTTCGAGCTTGCCGCGGAAAAGTTCGATCACGTCAGTGGATTTCTTCTTGAGGCCAGGCACGCGTTCGATCGCTTCGATGGCGAGATGATAGCGGTCGAGCTGATTGAGAACCGTCATGTCGAACGGCGTCGTGGTCATGCCTTCCTCGATGAAGCCGCGAACGTGGATGTTGCTGTGATTGGTGCGGCGATAGGTGAGACGATGGATGAGATAGGGATAGCCGTGATAGGCGAAGATGACAGGGCGATCGGGCGTGAACAGCTTGTCGAACGTCTCGTCGGTCAATCCGTGCGGATGCTGGTCCTTGGATTGGAGGGCCATGAGGTCGACGACGTTAACGACGCGGATCGATAGTTCCGGGATGTTCTGGCGCAGCAGATCGACAGCGGCAAGCGCTTCCATGGTCGGAACGTCGCCGGCGCAGGCCATGACCACATCCGGTTCAACCGCACCTTGCTCGTTGCTGGCCCATTCCCATATGCCGATGCCGGCTTCGCAATGCTTGATGGCCTCGTCCATCGCTAGCCATTGCAGCTCCGGCTGCTTGCCGGCGACGATGACGTTGATGCGGTCATAGGTCTTCAGGCAATGGTCTCCCGTCCAAAGCAAGGTATTGGCGTCCGGCGGCAGGTAGATTCGTACGGTGTCTGCCTTCTTGTTGGCGACGTGATCGATGAAGCCGGGGTCCTGGTGGCTGAAGCCGTTATGATCCTGTCGCCAGACATGCGATGTCAGCAGATAGTTCAGCGATGAGATCGGCTTGCGCCACGGCAACTCGCGCGAAACCTTCAGCCATTTAGCATGCTGGTTGAACATCGAGTCGATGATGTGGATGAAGGCTTCGTAGCATGAGAAGAAGCCGTGGCGGCCGGTCAGCAGATAGCCTTCGAGCCAACCCTGGCACAGATGTTCGCTGAGAACTTCCATGACGCGGCCATCGCGTGCGAGGCTCACGTCGTATGGCTTGATCTCCTCCATCCAGACGCGATCCGTCACCTCGAAGATGCTGCCGAGACGATTGCTCTCGGTTTCGTCGGGTCCGAAGACACGGAAATTGGCGCTGTCGGCATTCAGTTTCATGATATCGCGCAGATAGTGGCCGAGGATTTCGGTCGACTGCGCGACATCCCTGCCGCGCTCGACGATGGCAACCGCATAGTCGTGGATATCGGGAACGATGAGTTCTTCGCGCAGAAGACCGCCATTGGCGTAGGGCGTGGCGCCCATGCGGCGCTTGCCTGATGGTGCGAGCGCGCGCAATTCGCTCTTCAACCGGCCGTCCTCGTCGAAGAGATCCTGCGGATTATAGCTGCGCATCCAGTCTTCGAGGATTTTGCGGTGACCGTCATCGTCGCGGCAATTGGAGACCGGAACCTGGTGCGCACGCCAGAAGCCCTCGACCTTCTTGCCATCGACTTCCTTCGGTCCGGTCCAGCCCTTCGGGCTTCTAAAAACGATCATCGGCCAGCGCGGGCAAAAATTGCCGGGTGCGCCGGTACGGGCTTCGGCCTGGATGGCGCGGATGCGATCGAAAACCTCTTCGAAGGTTGCCGCCATGGCCTGGTGCATGCGCTGCGGATCCTCGCCTTCGACGAAGAAGGGTTCGTAGCCGTAGCCGATGAAGAGATGGCGAAGGTCTTCGTCGGTGGCGCGCCCGAGCAGCGTCGGATTGGCGATCTTATAGCCGTTCAGGTGCAGAATCGGCAGCACGGCGCCGTCACGGGCCGGGTTCAGGAATTTGTTTGAGTGCCAGCTGGCGGCAAGTGGGCCGGTCTCAGCCTCACCGTCACCGACGACGCAGGCGGCAATAAGATCGGGATTGTCGAAGACCGCGCCGTAGGCATGCACCAGTGCATAACCGAGCTCGCCGCCTTCATGGATCGAGCCGGGCGTCTCAGGGGCTGCATGGCTCGGAATGCCGCCGGGGAAGGAGAATTGACGGAACAGTCGCTGCATACCCTCGGTGGTCTCGGCAATCTCAGGATAGATCTCGCTGTAGGTGCCTTCGAGATAGGTATTGGCGACCATGCCCGGACCGCCGTGGCCGGGGCCGCAGATGTAGACGACATCGAGATCCCGATTGCGGATGATACGATTGAGATGGGCGTAGATGAAATTCAGGCCCGGTGTCGTTCCCCAATGGCCGAGCAGGCGCGGCTTGATGTGTTCCGCCTTCAGCGGTTCGCGCAGCAGAGGGTTGTCGAGCAGATAGATCTGGCCGACCGACAGGTAATTCGCGGCGTGCCAGTAGCGGTTGATGAGATCGAGTTCGGCGGCGTCGAGCACGGCGTGACTGGAATTTTGATCATGCTTTTGCATCGGACTATCTATCCCTTGGGGTCGATGAGTGATTGTGGGAGGACCACCGGGATGACCAGTGGTGAGGCTGAATGCGGCGCGGGCGTTACGTCTCCCGCGCCAGGACCGACATGGCTTCGTCGGCGATGACCTGTTCTTCGTCGGTCGGGATGACGAGAACGGTGATGGAGCTGTTTGCGCCACTGATCACGGTGGCGTTCCGATCATTTGCGTCGGCGTCGATCGTCAGGCCGAGCCAGCCGAGGCGCGCGGAGATTTCGGCGCGTATTTCCGCCTGATGCTCGCCTATGCCGGCCGTGAAGACCAGGTTGTCGAGGCCCCCGAGCGTCGAGGCCATCCGCCCGATTTCGCCAGCGATGCGCAGGCAGAAAAGGTCGACCGCCTCGCGCGCTTCCCGGCGGTCGTCCTTCAGGAGGTCGCGCGTATCGGCGCTGATGCCGGAAACGCCGAGCAGGCCGGAATGGTAATAAAGCATGTCCTCGAGGTTCTTCAGCGTCCGCCCCTTCGGCCCCAGCAGATGCAGGAGTACGCCGGGATCGATGGCGCCGCAGCGCGTTGCCATCGGAACGCCCTCAAGGGTGGAAAAGCCCATGCTGCAATCTCGGCTTTCGCCGGCATCGAGCGCGCAGAGGCTGGCGCCGCTGCCGAGATGGGCGACGACGGTTTTTCGCGAGGCCGCCTCGGGCATGCGGCGGGCAAATTCGCCGGCGATGAAGGCATAGGACAGTCCGTGAAAACCGTAACGTTTGATCCCCTGGTCGTGCAGCGCCCGCGGCAGCGCAAACCGGCGAACGAGATCGCTCTGCGTGGCGTGGAATGCGGTGTCGAAGGAGGCGGTCTGCCGAAGTTTCGGGCGGAGGTGCTGCACTGCGCGGATGAGGCGAAGTGCCTGGGGCTGATGGAGGGGCGCAAGGGCGGTGAGGGCATCGATATCGCGGATACTGTTTTCATCGAGCAGCGCGGGGCCGGTGAAAATGTCGCCGCCGTGGACCACGCGATGGCCGATCGCACTCAGCCCCGCCATGTTGAAATGGTCTCCGAGGATGCCGAAGGTTTCATCGACGACGGCGTGCAATTGCTCGCCAGCGTCGGTCTTCAGCGTCAGATCGAAGACCGCCGGCCCCTCGCTCAGATGAAACGTCAGCGGCTGGCGGCGGAAGTCGATCAATCCCTTGCCAATCCTCCGCGCTTGCTGCCCGTCCGTTTCGAACAGGCCGATCTTGACCGTGGAGGAGCCGGCATTGAATGTCAGAAGCAGGTTTTCCTTCGTCATGGCATCAGCCTCGTCAGGTGGGCCAAAAGGGACGCCCTGCGCGCAAATCGCGGCATGGGCGTCGTCGGATTGCAATGCATCACGGCGACAGAAGGTAGTTCGAATGCTATCTGTTGCGCCGGACGAAAACGTCAACTCAGGTGTGACGTGACGTGCATCTTATCCGCGAACCCGTTCGAGCCTGTGACGCTTTCGACCAACACTTTGATCGCCTTGCGCTCCAGCTCCGAATTGACGTCGCCTGCGACCGAAACGTAGGCGTTGTGAACCGTGATCGTCAGATGATCGCTGTCGAGGCCGAGATCGCTGCGCAGGCGCGACGTGATCGCCAGCCGTATCGCATCATCACCGGAGGCGATGACGTCCCGCGCGGAGTTGGCGATCACCCGCAGCAGGTCGCGCCGACCGATGAGCCCCACCAGCCGACCCTGCGTAACGATAGGGACGCGCTTGATGTGATGGGTGAACATGGCGTTGGCCACCTGGCCGATGGGTGCATCCGGGTCGGCAGTGATCAGATTGCGTGACATGACGTCGGCAACGCCCCATCCCTTGCTCTGGATATAGCGTTCGAGATCGCGCGGTGTCGCTCTCGTACCTTCGAGCCTGGTGCCGTCGGGATTGATTTCCTTGCGGATCAGCAGATCGCCTTCGGTCACGAGGCCGCAGAGGCGATCGATATCGTCGACGACGGGAAGCCCGCTGACGCCGTTGTCGATCATGAGGTCGATCGCATGGCGAACGCTGGCACCGAGATTGATCGTGACCATCTTCGTCGTCATGATGTCTTTTGCCTGCATGGCGTTTTCCTCGAAATAGCAGATCAGTGCTCATGGCCGCTTTCGGCCGATGCTGGTGAACGTAATTTGAAGGCTTTTGCGGCCGCGGCATTGATCGGCGTCAAACTCGCCAAGACCGTCCGAAACACGGTCCTTCTGCTTCTTGATGCGGATCAAAGCATGATCTTCTGCCGGCTGTAGGCTTGCGGTCAGATCAACATCAGCCAACAGAGGATCTGGTCATGGCTTTCAAAACTATTTTTGCCGTCATCTCGGTGGATCAGAATGACGACGACCTGCAGGCGGCGATCGATATCTGCGCGGCAGCCGAGGCCCATCTTACCGTCATGGTCGTCGGCTTGGGCACGGTGCCGCCCTATGCCGGTTATGATGGAGTTTCCACCGGCATCTGGCTCGACGAGCGCGAGCGGGAGGTGGAGCGGCTTGCCGTACGCGCCGCTGCCGCGAAGGAAAAACTGAAGGGCGCCGGGATATCCTACGATGTCCAAGATATTTTCAGCGAATATGTTCGGGCGAGCGATATCATCGCCGAGCACGCGCTATACGCCGATCTGACGCTGATCGGCGGTGATATGCTTGCCGACAGCGATATGCGCACGCTCGCAATCGATGGCGCCTTGTTTCAATCTCCCACGCCTGTTCTGCTGTTGCCGAAGCATCGGCCGGCAACTCTTGCGCCGCAACGCGTGCTCGTCGCCTGGGATTCGAGAAACGAAGCCGGCCGCGCAGTCAAGCATGCGATGGACATGCTGGTTCGCGCCGAGCGCGTCAGCGTCGTAATGGTCGATCCGGAGGCGCGATCCGGCACGCAGGGCGAAGAGCCCGGCGCCGATGTCGCCACTTATCTGGCACGCCAGGGCATCAAGGTTTCGGTCGACGTGCTTTCCAGCGGCGGACGCGAGATCAGCGACGTCTTACGCCAGCATGCGCTCGACATCGATGCGGACCTGATCGTCATGGGCGGCTACGGCCATTCTCGCATGCGCGAACGCATCTTCGGCGGCGTCACGCATTCCATGATCGAAGATGCGACGGCGCCGGTGTTCATGGCGCGGTGAGCGTATATCGCGCGCTAGGAGAGGGCGATCGCCTGTAGCTCTCTCATCGTTCTCTCGCGGTCAGGTGCGGCTCGTGAAGACGTAGCCGACGCCGCGGATCGATTTGATCAGTTTCGGATGCTTGGGATCTTTCTCGATCTTCTTGCGCAACCGGGCGATCTGCGCGTCGATCGTCCGGTCGAACGCTTCGAGATTGCGGCCACGCGTGAGATCCATCAGCACCTCGCGCCCGAGAACGCGGCCGGCATGGCGGACGAAGACCGCCAACATGTCGAATTCACCTGTCGTCAGCTCCACCTCGCTGCCATCGGCGGCGAGAAGTTGCCGGCGATCGAAATTGAGCTGCCAGCCGTCGAAGTGGGCGATATCGTCCTGCGATGCTTCCGGCGTCCTTGGCACGACCTTATGGCGTCTCAGGATCGACTTCATCCGCGCATGCACCTCGCGCAGATGAAAGGGTTTGGCGATGTAGTCGTCGGCGCCCATCTCCAGGCCGATGATGCGGTCGACGACATCGTCGCGGCCGGTCAGCATCATGATGGGAACATCGGACTGGGCGCGAATTTCCCGCGCCAGCGTCAACCCGTCCTCGCCGCCCGGCAGGATCAGATCCAGCAGGATAATATCGAAACGATCCTGCTTGAGGCGGGTCCGCATCTCCACGCCGCTGCCGGCGCTGGTCACCAGATATCCCTCGTCCTCGAAGTAGCGCGTCAACATCTGGCGGATGCGGGGATCATCGTCGACGACCAGAACATGTTCGCGCTGAGGCTGGTCCAGAGCCATCA
>JAGWJK010000109.1 GCA_028865845.1 Rhizobiaceae bacterium | reverse complement strand
TGACGGTTGCCGCACCCGGTTCGGAAAGACCGAAGTGCCTGACCTTGCCTTCCGCGATCAAATCCTTGACCGCGCCGGCAACATCCTCGATCGGAACATTGGGGTCGACGCGGTGCTGATAGAGAAGATCGATGACGCCGATGCCCAGCCGTTTCAGCGAGGCTTCGGCAACCTCTCGGATATGTTCGGGGCGGCTGTCGAGCCCCGCCTGCTTGCCGTTCTCGAATTTGAAACCGAATTTGGTGGCGATGACGACCTGATCGCGAACCGGGCGCAAAGCCTCGCCGACGATCTCTTCATTGGTGAAGGGGCCATAGACTTCGGCCGTGTCGAAGAACGTCACTCCGCGGTCGACGGCATCGCGGATGAGTTTTACGCTGTCGCCATTGCTGAGGGCATGGCCGTAGGAGAAATTCAGCCCCATGCAGCCGAAGCCGAGGGCCGATACTCCGAGGCCATTGCCGAGAATGCGCTTTTCCATGATGATCTCACTTCTGTTGCTCGGATGAACGGAAGATAGGCGCGATTGCGGGTATCGATTAGCCTGCGCAATCGGCATGCAGTCATGAATCAGATTCATAACTGCATGCGCGACACGCCAGCTAATCCGGTTGCGTCGATGGTGGTAGCTTCGCCGTCGAGTTTGGATTTTAACTAGGACGTAGCCTTTGCAGCCGCCGGTACGACCGGCGGCATCGGCCGTGACGCCTCACCGCCTTGCGACGCAAGCGCCAGGCGAATGGCCGAAATATTCAACGAAAGGAACATCACATGCTGGCAACAATACTTCATGCTCCAGGCGAAGTTCGCTGCGACGAGGTCGCCGAACCGACGATCCTGAAACCGACCGATGCGATCATCCGGCTTTCCGCCAGCTGCATCTGCGGTTCGGACCTCTGGCCCTATCGCGGACTGAACGAGGTCAACGGACCGCGGGCGATGGGCCACGAATATTGCGGCATCGTCGAAGAGGTCGGCAGCGCGGTGACGACGGTGCGGCCGGGTCAATTCGTCGTTGGCTCCTTCTGCCTGTCCGACAATACCTGTCCGCATTGCCGTTTCGGCTTCCAGTCGTCCTGTGAGCAGCGCGAGTTCATGACCGGGGCGCAGGCGCCACTGGCGCGTGTTCCTCTTGCCGACGGCACACTTGTGGCGACTGCCGCGCTCCCGTCCGACGACCTGATCCCGAGCCTCTTAGCAACCTCTGATGTGCTCGGCACCGGCTGGTTCGCAGCCGATGCGGCCGGCGTGCAGGAAGGTTCGACCGCTGTCGTCGTCGGCGATGGCGCGGTCGGTCTCATGGGCGTGCTTTCCGCCAAGCAGATGGGTGCCGAGCGGATCATCATCATGAGCCGTCACAAGACCCGCCAGGATGTCGCGCTCGAATTCGGCGCGACGGACATCGTTTCGGAGCGCGGCGAAGACGGCGTCGCGCTGATCAAGAAGCTCACCGGCGGCGTCGGTGCGGACAGCGTGCTGGAATGCGTCGGTACGCAGGAATCGATGATGCAGGCGCTGAACTGCACGCGCCCCGGCGGCAAGATCGGCTTTGTCGGCGTGCCGCATGGCGTACAGTTCGACGGGCGCGACCTGTTCCTGCAGCAGAAGAGCCTGCTTGGCGGCCCGGCTCCCGTTCGCCGTTACCTGCCTTACCTGATGGATCTGGTTCTCGACCGCACCATCAATCCCGGCAAGGTCTTCGACCTCGAAGTGCCGCTTGCCGACGTCGCCGAAGGATACAGCGCCATGGACGAACGCCGCGCGATCAAGACGCTGCTGCGCGTCTGACCACACGCTCACGGCAAGGCCGGTGTCCCCGCCGGCCTTGCATCATGCCAGGAGATTCCCTTGACCACGATTCCATCCACAAACGACGCCGCAATAGATACGACGCGCTCGCGCGTCGCGCCGGAGGCCGTCTACGAGATCGCTCCCGGCCTCGGCCATTTCACCGACGACGTGCTGTTTGGCGATGTCTGGCTGAGACTGCAGCTCGCGCCTCGCGATCGCAGTCTCGTGACGGTTGCCACGCTCGTCTCCACAGGCAAGACGCCGCAGATCGGGTCGCATGTCCGCCGCGCGCTCGACAATGGCGTCCAACCGGCGGAGATCGGCGAATTGATCACCCATCTCGCCTTCTATTCCGGTTGGCCGAACGCTATGTCGGCCGTCACCGAGACCAAGAAGATTTTCGAAACGCGAGGGATTGCGCCGCTGCAGGAAGACAGCTCCCCGCGCATCGAACTGGATGCTGCCGCGGAAGCGGCCCGGAGAGGCACGGTCGAGAAAGCCGTAGCGCCGACCGCACCGGCGCTTGCCGATCTCACGAACCAAGTTCTGTTCGGTAATCTCTGGACTAGGCCGCAGCTCGCACCACGCGACCGGAGCCTGGTGACGGTCGCAGCGCTCGTCGCGATCGGTCAGCCCGAGCAGCTTCCCTTCCACCTCAACCGCGCCATGGATAACGGCCTGACGCAGACGGAAGCATCCGAGGTGCTGGCCCATATCGCCTTCTACGCCGGCTGGCCGCGCGCGATGTCGGCGGTTCCGGTATTCGAACGGGTATTTGCAGGACGGCCGGAACGCTCGTGAAGACGAGCCTGCCGAAACGAGCCCGGATCGTGGCGGCTTTCACCGCGATCCGGGCTGTTTGTCGGTAGCACTATTGGTTGATCTCAGGCTCGACCAGCCGCGCCAGATTCTTCAGCGATTCCTGCCAGCCGAGATAACAGGCCTCCGGCGGAATGATGTCGGGCACACCGGCCTGTGTGATCTCCACCTCCGTGCCGACGGAGACCTTCTTCAGCGTAACGGTGACCTTCATCTCGCCGGGCAGGTTGGGGTCGTCGAATTTATCCGTATAGACCACGCGTTCTCCCGGGACGAGCTCGACATATTCGCCGCCGAATGCGTGGCTCTTGCCGGTGGTAAAGTTGCGGAAGGACATTCTGAAGGTGCCGCCGACCGTTGCCTCCAGAGAATGCACCGTGCAGGCAAAGCCGTTCGGCGGAAGCCACTTGGCAAGCGCATCAGCCTCGATGAAGGCGCGATAGATCTTCTCCGGGCGGGTGGCAAGGACGCGATGCAGGCGGATGGTACTCGGCATGGGCTTATTCCTTCTTCAATGGATGGACCCTTAGGACGAACGGAATCTCGGCAATCCGACATCGGATCGATCACGCATCGAATTTTTAAATTTTACGCCAAGACGAGCCAGCCAAAGCTAATCCTCGCGGCGTTTCGAAAACAAGGATTTCAGCCTTTCGATATCGTCAGCGCTCCAGCCGTCCGGCTCGGTAACGGCAAGCCATGCATCGATATAGTGTTCCGGCGCGTAGACATGGCCGTATCCCATCGGCGAGGTGGTCGCGATCATTGCGTCGAAGCCGAGCTGCAGCATCGTGACCACTGGAAACCAGCGGAAACTCGGCGACACGTCCGGCCCCCGAGGAGATTTCAGCCAGTCAGGCTCGCGATAGAACGAGCGCCAGTCGAAGAAGGTGACGGGGTCGCTGGCATATTGCAGAAAGACCACCCGGATCGGTCCCCAGACTGCGCCGGGTATGTTCAGGGCGTTCTGCTGATTGGTGAAGCGAATGATCGAACCATCCCTAAAGCGCGGCAGCCAGGCAGGTGAACCGGCATTGCGGTTTTCGGTCACCCATTGCCAGGTGCCGCTCGAATAGGGCGGCCCGCTCCAGAGCGCGCCCTGGAAGGGATCGGCGATGACATCGTAGAGATTCGCGGAAAGCTGCGAGTTCATGGCACCCAAGCTCAGCCCATGCAGATAGAGCTTTGGCCTGTGGTCGCGCGGCAGCGTCTTCCAATAGCCGTAGACTTCGTTGAACAGGGCCTGAGCTGCGTCGGATCCATAGCCCGGCTCGACCAGCAGCGAGAGCCAGCTGCTGAGATAGGAATATTGAAGAGCGACGCTCGCTATGTCGCCGCGATGAAGATATTCGACCGTATCGATGCCCGCGGGATCAACCCAGCCGGTTCCGGTCGGAACGATCACGATCAGTGCGGACCGGTCGAAGCCACCCTGCCGCTTAAATTCCTCAAGCGCGAGCTTCGCTCTTTCCTCGGTGGTCGGAGCGGCGTTGAGCCCGACATAGACGCGGATCGGATCAAGCGCGGCCGTTTTCGTAAATTCGCCGATCTCCTTGCCGGTCGGACCGGAGGCAATGAAATGCCGCCCCTGACGCCCGAGCTGTTTCCAGCGGACCAGCGACGCTGCACTTCCGGTTCTGCCGGCTTCCGTCGGCATCGGCGTGTTGTCGTCGATCAGCGCATCCGCCTCCTGGAACGAACTGTCGACCACTCGCAATGCGACGCGAAACAGCAGGCCTTCCGCGACGGACCAGAACAGAACGACCGCAATCAATGTCCCGATCACGAAAGCGATGCGCGGCGGAACGAAGCGGCTCAGCCATGCGTGGGAGAGAGCGACGGTCCGGTTGAAGAGGCGGCCGAGCGCGATCAGCACGATGAAGACGATAATGGCGATCCCGATAAGCTTCAATGGATCAATCGCCGTGATCGGGTCGAGTCCCATCAGCTCGCGGACCGAATCCTGCCATCCGGCCGCCTGCCACAGGAAGAGAACGGAAATGAGAATGCAGAGAATGATGACGGCGATCACCACCGGCCGGCCGGGCGAGCTGCGCAGGAAAGGTATTTCGAGATAGTTCCATAGCCAGATAAGGAATACGCCGATGCCGTAACCAAACGCCGCGCAAGTGCCTGAAAGCGCTCCCTGAACGAAGGCCGACCGCGGCATCAGGCTCGGGGTCAACGAAAGGCAGAAGAACAGAGTGGCGATCGCCATGCCGAGGACCGACAGCGATGACAGCGAGACTATCCGGGAAATCCTCATCGACATTCTCCACGCACAACAAAGAAGCCTCGACGGCCCCACTGGCGCCGCTCCAGCGCCCATCCCGGTCTTCACGTCCGCGTGCCTACGATGAAGCAGTCTTAAATAAGATCAAGCTTTATGTTAGTTCGATAATCAATACTTGCAGCTTCTGGTCGTGATGTTATCGTCCGGCCGCCGGCAAGCGAGGGTACGCCATGGGTCGGAAGTTCTTCATTCTTCCGTACATGTGACGGGGCCTGCGCTGATCGTTGAACGACTGCCTGGATGCCTTTGGGTGCATGCTCGACGCGGGTCGTGGTTGAGCCAAACCAGGCTCCCGATCGAATTCACATGTGAGGAGTATGCCAATGCTTTTTGGAAAACGAGCACTGCCTCGCTTCATCGGCACCACTGTCCTGGCATCCATGCTGGCGTTTGCGCAGACGGCCGCCGACGCCTGCACGCGCGTGGTCTATCTCGGCCCGAACGGCAACATCATCACGGCCCGATCAATGGACTGGAAAAACGACGTTGCCACCAATCTCTGGATTTTGCCTCGAGGCACTGAGCGCGACGGCGAAGCCGGCCCGAATTCGATCCATTGGACATCGAAATATGGCAGCCTCGTCGCCACAGGTTACGATGTGTCGACGACCGACGGCGTCAACGAGGCTGGTCTCGACGTCAACCTCCTTTGGCTCGTCGAATCGCAATACCCGAAATTCGACAAGGGCAGCAAACCCGGACTGACGATCGCGGCCTGGGCGCAATGCGTGCTCGATAATTTCGCGACCGTCGACGATGCGGTCAAGGCGCTCGAAACGGAGCCCTTCACCATCATCACCGACAATGTTCCCGGCGAGCAGAGGCTGACGACGCTGCACCTGTCGATGTCGGACTCGACCGGCGACAGCGCCATCGTCGAATATATCAACGGCAAGCAGGTCATTCACCACAGCCGGGACTACCAGGTGATGACAAATTCGCCGATCTTCGAGGAGCAGCTGGCCTTGAACAGCTACTGGAAGCAGATCGGCGGAACGGTGATGCTGCCCGGGACCAACCGGGCGGCCGACCGCTTTGCGCGGGCATCGTTTTATGTAAATGCCATTCCCAAGGATGAAAATCCGAACCGAGCGCTGGCGAGCGTCTTCAGCGTCATCCGCAACGCCTCGGTCCCATTCGGCCTCAACACTCCGGATGAACCGAACATCTCGTCGACGCGGTGGCGAACCGTTTTCGACCACAAGCGGAAACTCTATTTCTTCGAATCAGCGCTGACGCCCAACACCTTCTGGGTCGACCTGAAGCAGATCGATTTCTCGAAGGAGACGGGCAAGGTCAAGAAGCTCGATCTCGGGCCGGATCAGGACCATACCTTCGCCGGCGACGCCACCAAGGATTTCAAGGAAGCGACGCCATTCCAGTTCCTGGGCCTGCATACCTGATTTCGGCGGAACGGATCGCCGGAAGCCTGCCGCTTGTCTGCAAACTCCGTGTTACGCGCTTGCCGGACGCGACGATGCCGGAGCGAGAAAGCCATTTTCGACCGCGAGCGCGATGAATTTTTCGGCGAGTTCGCCCAGGGTGGCGGAGGCGATGGCGATCGGAGCCATGCGACGATCGACATCGGCGGACGTCACACTTGCCGTGCGCCAGGTGCCGCCCTCAGTGAAGAAATTGTGCAGAAGCGGCTGCAGCCGGTCCATGGCGTTGGCAAAACGGGAATCGGCAGTCACCTTCTCCTCGAACTCATCCCACAGAGCACGAAACTCCTTGGCTTGATCGTCAGGAAGCAGCGCGAAGATGCGATCGGCGGCCTTCAGTTCCCTTTCAGCCTGACTTGCACGCGCAACGCTATCATAGGCGAAAGTATCGCCGGCATCGATTTCGACGATATCGTGGATGAGCAGCATCTTCAGGACGCGCAGGAGGTCTACGGGCTCCCGGGAATGCTCGGCAAGCACTGTCGCCATCAGGGCCAGCTGCCAGGTATGCTCTGCATCGTTTTCGACGCGGGAACGGTCAAGAATCATCGTCCGGCGCAGCACCGTCTTCAGTTTTTCGACTTCAAGAATGAAGACCAGCTGGTCGACCAGGCGTCGGTCGCCGACAAAGCTTTGCAGATGATCGGCGGTAATTCTTTCCGGCATGTGAGGCTCCTTATCGCAACGCTTGCGGTCGAACGACGACGCATGAGATCGCGCCTGACGAATCGAAGCGCATCGTTGAACCGATCGCAGCGCTGGCGCAAGGGCGGCCCGTACACGAGAGCGCGACTGACGGGGTGCGGCCGACCCAAACCAAGTCGGCCGCGTCCCTTCTTCATTGCTTGATATCAGGCGCCCTTGGCGATGCCGTTGAGTTCCGCCATGGCTTCGGCCGGAAGCGTAATGTCGGAAACGGCGAGATTTTCGCGCAAGTGAGCGCGCGACGAGGTGCCGGGGATAAGCAGGATGTTCGGTGCACGCTTCAACAGCCAGGCGAGCGCTACCTGCAGCGGCGTTGCGCCGAGCCGCGTCGCGACGTCCGAAAGCGTCGAGGATTGCAGCGGCGAGAAGCCGCCGAGCGGAAAGAAGGGCACATAGGCCGTACCCTTTGCCGCAAGCTGATCGACGAGAGCGTCGTCACCGCGGTTGGCGAGATTGTACTGGTTTTGAACGCAGACGATGTTGGTGATCTTGCGGCCATCCTCGATTTGTTTCGCGGTCACGTTCGACAGGCCGATATGCTTGATCAGGCCGCGGTGCTGCAACTCCGCCAGAGCAGAGAGCGGCTCCTCGAGCGACCCTTCGGCCGGACCATGCACGTCGAACATGGCGCGCAAGTTGACGACTTCGATGACGTCGAGACCGAGATTCCTGAGATTGTCGTGGACGGCCTGCGTCAGTTGCTCCTTCGAGAAGGCCGGGTTCCACGAGGCATCCGCGCCGCGCATGGCGCCGACCTTGGTGACGATGACGAGATCGTCCCGATAAGGGTGAAGGGCTTCCTTGATGATCTGGTTGGTGACATGCGGACCGTAAAAATCGCTGGTGTCGATGTGATCGACGCCGCTTTCCAGGGCTTCACGCAAAACAGCGATGGCTTCCGCGCGATCCCTGGGTGGTCCGAAAACGCCCTTGCCGGCAAGCTGCATAGCGCCGTAGCCAAGCCGCTTCACCGTGCGGCTCCCGAGTTTGAACGTTCCGGATTTTTCAATATTGGACATTTGCTGGTCTCCGATTGAAGGCAAGGCGGAAATAGGCCTGTTTCAGTATCGCGACAATTGGCTATAGTCCGGACGGGCTGTCCGAAATTCCGGACAATTGGCAAGGCAGGAGAGATCATGAAGCAGGGCACGCCGGAATTGGGAGATGTCGGTGCCTTTCTCGCCGTAGCGCGGGCCGGAGGCTTTCGCGAGGCGGCTCGGGCCACCGACACGAGTTCGTCGGCGCTCAGCGATGCGGTTCGCCGCTTGGAATCGGAGCTTGGTGTCCGTCTTCTCAACCGCACCACACGCAGCGTCGTGCCGACGGAGGCAGGCCGAGGCCTGATGGAGCGGCTTGGTCCGGCATTTTCCGAGATCAACGCCGCGCTCGAACATGCGCGAGGTTTTCGCGATCGCGCCGCTGGAACGCTGAAGCTGAACGTGCCCGTCAGCGCGGCCCGGCTGGTGCTGCCACAGGTCGTGCCGGCGTTTCTCGCTGCCTATCCCGATATCTCGCTCGAAATCGTCACCGATGAAAGCTTCGTCGATATCATCGCCGCCGGCTGCGATGCCGGTATCCGCTACGACGAGCGCCTGGAGCAGGACATGATCGCGGTGCCGATCGGGCCTCGCACCCAGCGCTTCGCCACGGCCGCCGCGCCCGCTTATCTCGACCGTTGCGGCAGGCCTCTGCACCCGCGCGACCTACTCACCCACGCCTGCCTGCGCGGCCGCTTCACCAGCGGCGCGATGCCGCCATGGGAGTTCGAGCGCGATGGCGAGATCGTCCGCATCGAGCCCACCGGCCCTTTGATCGTCCAGGCTGGCGCGGCCATCGATCTCGCAATCGAGGCGGCGGTCGCCGGCGCGGGCATCATCTGTCTTTTCGAAGATTGGCTGCGCCCGCAACTGGACAGCGGCACTCTCGAACCCGTGCTCGAACCGTGGTGGCAAAGCTTCTCGGGGCCGTTCCTTTACTATCCCGGACGGCGCCTCGTGCCCGCGCCGCTCCGGGCCTTCATCGATTTCGTCAAGACGTCGTGACCCTGAAGATCCTCACGGCCTCGCCGCCGGCGCTGCCGATTTCCACAATGGCCGCAGACTTATCCCTCTCGTTTTGGGTGTCGCACCAACAGCTTGCCGGACTTATCCCGCCCTTCTGGAACGGCGGTATAATGCACTTTGCCGGGTG
>JAGWJK010000108.1 GCA_028865845.1 Rhizobiaceae bacterium | reverse complement strand
AAACCGTCAATACCGAGATCGCTGAAGGCGGCACGCAGGCCGGTTACGCGTTCGCGACCGAATTGCGGGGTGGAGGTGACGTCGAAGGACTGGAACATGGGATAATCCGAAAATGACTCGAGAAACCGCGAAACCAAGCGGCAGCAGCATGTTAGAGCACGATCCCGGCAAGTGTGAAACGGTTTTCCGCCCCAAGCCCGCTCAGCCGTGCACATAAATATTCCCGGCCGGCGCGAACCCAGGCCGAGCGAATCCCGCGTTAACGAATCCGCCCATTTCGTGAGCATCGATAGTCAATTGCGGCTTCATGGCGACAAGCAATATGCATGAAGCGCATAGCTCCCATGAAGCACCCCTACTGCCACGCACGACAGGGACTCGCTATATGCAGCTCACCAAACGGGGTTCAGAAAGAACCTCAGTCGAAAGGAAGATGAAAATGCCTACCTCCCGCTCCGCATATATCAGCCCTGCACTGGCTGGCGAGCGTCGCACCGTACGCCATTCGGTTGGCGCCCTCCGTCAGCTCGAAGTCGAGACGGCAAAGGCAATGGGTGCAGGCCGTCGCGGCCACTAAGGAATACACAGCTAGCGTTCATATTGATCTCGGTCCGGTCCCCCTCCTCCCTCCATCGGCTCGACATCAGAACGGTAGGGCCCGCTTGAGCACTCCTCCACACGCTCGCGGGCAGGATCGGTCAAATACCGATCTGCAAGGCGGTGCTTCGGCACCGCCTTTTGCATTTCTGGGGTCTGGAAAACGTGCTGGGCGGAGAGAATATCATCAAGCCTGGCGAGGACTACTCGGCCGCCGCCAAGGACTCGTAATCGCGCGATGCCTGCTCGATTGTATCAAGGCAATTGAGAAGAGCGACCATGTCGCATGCCTCTGGCCAAGCCATGCCCTGCAGCGGAACATCGTCCAGTTTTGCAAGCTCGGCGGTCATCCCATCGACCACGACCCAACTACCACTGACATCATGTCGGAGATTATAACGCCGCATCTCA
Source organism: Rhizobiaceae bacterium (assembly GCA_028865845.1). Lineage (GTDB taxonomy): Bacteria > Pseudomonadota > Alphaproteobacteria > Rhizobiales > Rhizobiaceae > Rhizobium. Next base: position 8,244 of record JAGWJK010000108.1, on the reverse strand, counting down.
ACTCCCTCGATCGGCCGGCAACCTAAACATAAGTCGGTATTTTTGGAAGACCTAAATTCAATGATTGCTAATTAATTCGGCCGATTCGGGGATGACGCTAGGTGAGTTCGCGAGGGATTTCGCGGTCACCAGGGAAGGACGCCGCTCGGGCCTGTAAACGTGCCGGTCGGGCTTTCGGTATCGAGTGCTGCCCGAACCAGGTTGCGCGCACCAACTTCCACCGTATCCGTCCCCTGAAAATTGTTGAGTGCCGTCGCCGTGAAGCCGGGGCTTGCGGCATAAACCTTGATCCCCTCCGCTTCGAGATCGATTGCAAGCGAAAGCGTGATGGCGTTCAAGGCCGTCTTCGAGGCCGCGTAGATGACGCCGTATCCGGCGCGGTACTGGAACGATGGATCCGAATTCAATGTCAACGACCCGACGCCGCTGGACACATTGAGAATGCGGGCCGATGGGGCCTTGCGCAGAAGCGGCAGCATGGCCTGGGTGACGGCGAGAACGGCAAATACGTTCGTCTCCCACACGATGCGCATGTCCTCTATCGACGCAACGCTCGCGCGGCTGGCCGCCATGTTCTCCTCCAGCGTTCGGCCGGACTTGCCGGTATTGGAGATGGCGGCATTGTTCACTAGAAGATCGAGATGCCCGAACTCCGTCTGGATGCGATCGACGGCGGCCGCGATGCTTGAGGCATCCGTCACATCGAGTTGGATGGCGTGGGCGTCCTCACCGATGCTTTCGGCAGCTTCCCTGCCTTTTTCGAAATCACGCGACCCGACGAGGACGATATAGCCGTTGGCTACCAGCTCCTTGGCGATCTGTCGGCCAAGCCCCTGATTTGCCCCGGTGACGAGAGCGAGCAATTTTTCCTGCATGGGAACCTTCCTTCCGGATGACGTCTCTTGTTTGAAAGCGTGGAACTGCGTAATGAAAATAAAGCGGATCAGTGATCCACATAACTACATATACGGAACATTGATCCGTTTATCAAGAGACGAATGGTTTTGATCGTGTCGCAGGTCGATCAGGAAAAAAGTACCGGAAGCAAACGCGCTATGAGGGCGGACGCGCGTCAGAACGAAGACATTCTGTTGCAGGCGGCCAAGGAGGTGTTCGTTACATCGGGGGTCGACGCACCGGTGCGCGAGATCGCGTCCAAGGCCGGCGTCGGCATCGCGACGCTCTATCGCCGCTTTCCGAAACGCTCCGACCTGATTTCAGCCGTCTTCCGACGAGAGGTCGATGCCTGCACCGAACAGGCTGCCGTTCTTGCGGCATCGTACCCTGCCGGAGAGGCACTGGCGCGCTGGCTGAAGCGCTTCACGGGATTCCTGGCGGCAAAGAAAGGGCTTGTGGTAGCTCTGCATTCCGGCGATCCCGCCTACGACGAGCTGCCGACCTATTTCCGCTCCAATTTTGAACCCGCCCTCGCCCAGCTGCTGGATGCCGCAGCGGCCGCCGGGGAAATCAGAAGAGACATCGAGGCATATGACCTGCTGCGCGCGATCGCCTACCTTTCGATGGGCGCATCGGAGCCGGATGGCGAGGCATATCTCGACAGCATGCTTGGTCTGCTTATCGATGGGCTGAAGTTCGGGGTCGCGGAGAACGAAGGACGGTAGCTCCCATCCGGCTTATCACCATGCATGGTGGTGGCCCCGTTCGAGGCGAGGACGGATCAACCGATCCGCTGGCCGCTTGCGCGATCGAAAATATGCAGCGTGTCGTTTTCGAAATCGAGCTTCAGCATATCTCCTGTCTGAACGATCGTCCTCGGCGGCAGGCTGGCGGTCAGCCGTTGCGATCCGGCTCGCGCCGTAACGATCAGTTCGGGACCGGTCAGTTCGGCAACTTCGCAGGTGGCTTCGATGACACCGCCCGCACTGAGATGCAACGCCTCGGGCCTGATTCCGACAACCAGCTCCCTGCCTTGATCGAGCTTCTGCGCACCATGCGGCAGCGGCAGTATGACCGGCGTGCCATCGATGCTCAGCCCACCGTCTTCGACGGTCGCATTGAGCAGGTTCATTGGCGGCGCCCCGACGAAGGTCGCCACATAGAGCGTCGCGGGACGATTGTAGATTTCCTCCGGCGTTCCCAGCTGCTCGATCCGGCCGTCCCGCATCACGGCGATGCGTGTTGCAAGCGTCATCGCCTCGATCTGGTCATGGGTAACGTAGACCACCGTGGTTTGCAGCATCTGGTGAAGCCGACGCAGCTCGGTGCGCATTTCCATGCGCAGCTTGGCATCGAGGTTCGATAGCGGTTCATCGAAAAGAAAGACTTCCGGTTTGCGCACGAGCGCCCGGCCGATCGCCACGCGTTGCCGCTGCCCTCCCGAAAGCTGGCTTGGTTTACGATCGAGCAGCGCCTCGATCTGCAAAAGCTTCGCCGCCTCCCTCACCGCCTTGTCACGCTCGGCCGCCGGCACTTTCCGCATTTCGAGACCGAAGCCGATGTTGCGATGCACCGAAAGGTTCGGATAGAGCGCATAGGATTGGAACACCATGGCGATATCGCGATCCTTCGGGTGAACGCCGATGACCGTGCGTCCGCCGATCCTGACATCGCCGCTCGTCGCTTCGGCAAGCCCGGCGATGATGTTCAGAAGCGTGGACTTGCCGCAGCCGGACGGGCCGAGCAGCACCAGGAACTCACCGCTTTCCAGCGCGATATCAATTCCCTTCAGCGTTTCGACGTCGCCATAGGTCTTGCGGATATTCTGAATTTCGAGTGCGCTCATGGAACGGCCTTTTCGGATGGTTTGGCGGCGCCGTAGCTGCGCGGAAGAGTGGAAATGGCGAGCGAAGCGATCGCTGTGGCAGCGGCAAGACACGCTGGAAGCGGTTCGCCGCGCGCAAGTGAGACGAGGAACCCGGCATTGAAGACATCGCCTGCCCCGATCGTGTCGACCACCTTGACGGGCGGCGCGACGGCGGAAGCAGGATTGCCATCAGCGCCGATACCCACAGCTCCGTTCGGTCCGCGCTTGACGACAACGATCGCGCCATCCGGCATGTGAGATCGCAACGCGCGCGCGGCCTTGATCGGATCATCGACCCCGGCCAGCGTCGTGGATTCGATCTCGTTCAGAAGAGCGACGCGGCAACGCGACAGCCACTGCCGCGCCGCCGCACGATTTTCCGCCGTCCAGCCGTCGAGCGGCCAGCCTGTATCCAGCGCGAGCGTGATGGCATGCCGGTCGGCCCAATCGAACAGGGTATCGTAATCGCGCGTCAGATCCTCGGTCAGGAATGAGCCGCACAGCAGCACGTAGCCACCCGACAACAGGTCGCCATCGATTACGGCATAGACATCGGCAAGGCTCAGGCGCGGCAGATGTCCCCTTGTGGTGAAGAAGGTGCGCTCGCCGTCCGGATGGGTAATACCGACGGAAAGCGTCGTCCCCTCCGGCCGGACCGGCCATCGGGCGCCACGCGCGCCAAAGGCATCGCTCAGCCAGCGCCCGAACTGATCATTGCCGACATTGGCAGCGATCTCGTAATCGACATCGAGCCCATCCCAGGCAAGCGCACAGTTCCCGGCCGCACCGCCGACCCGCAATTCGTCGTGGTCGACGATGATCTCCGTGCCGGCCTTCGGCCAAGGTGCCGCCGGCCCGAGAATGAGGTCGACATTGACATTGCCGATGACGGCGATCGGCTTCATTCATTCGCTCCGGGTGATCTTGGTGGAGCGCACCGGCGTTCCGGCATTCTCGACCCGGGCATCGGCAAAGGCAATCATCAGCAGCTGACCGACGGGCAGCATCTGCAGGATGGCGGCAAGTCCGTCGGCCGGTTGGAACTGCAGCGTCACGGCGCCGGACACCGGCGCCTCGCCGGAACAATCGAAGATGATGACCGGTGCACCCGTTTCGACTGCCGAAAGCGCCATCGCGGTGACGAGGCCGGCTGTGGCATCGCGTCCACGGAACAGGACGACGCCAATCGACGGTCCCAGCATTTCCATCGGCCCATGGCGCAACTGGCCGCCATCCAGCGAAAAGCATGGGCGGCGCGACAGCTCGGTGAGGCCGAGCGCCAACGCCTCCGCAACGCCCTGAAGACGACGGCCGGAAGTGACGATAGTGGCGACATGTTCAAGTGCAGCAAGTGCCGGCGCAATGTCGAGCACTTTCGGCGCCTTGAGCACGGCAAGCGCCGCCTGCGGGTCTTCGCCGAGAGCGGCAAATATGGCGAGATGAAGCGCGAAGGATACAGTCAGGCTGCGCGTTGCGGCAAAGGCAAGCTCGGTGCCGCCCGCCCCGACGAGCGACGGCGCCGTCTTGGCCAGGAACGAACTGCCTTCGAGCGTCAGGCCGAAAGTATCGCCGTTACCGCCCGTTTCGTTGAACCAGCGCACGACTTCGGCGCTCTCACCGGATTGAGAGGTGATGAAGACCGTGCGACCTTCCAGCGTTAAAGGCTGGCCGAGCTGCTCGGAGAGCGGCAGCGCGATAGCGTCGATGCCGGCCGCGCGGTAAAGCGGTTCGACAGCGCGGTTCACGGCATGGGAGCCGCCCATGCCCAACAACAGCAGCCGGCCGGTCCGCTTCAATGAAGCGGCAGCCTTCGCCGCCATCGCAGCGGCACCTTCATAGGACGCGATCGCATCCGAATGCTGGCGCGCCATTTCCCGGTCGATTGCGGCAAGCCCTGACGGGCGGTTGTTTTCCTTGGTCATGTTCATCCCTTCACGCCGCCATTGGTCAGCCCCGAAATCAGGGCGCGTTGCATGACAAGACCGATCAGCACCGGCGGCAGAGCGGCCAGCACACCGGCAGTTGCGATCAGTCCGTAATCGGAAACACGGCCACCGGCGAGATCGGCAATCTCGACCGTGAGGGTCTTTGCACGCTGATCCGAGGTAAAGAGCAGCGCATAGAAGAATTCATCCCAGGCAAGAAGGAAAGCGAAGAGCGCAGAGGTCGCCATCACAGGCATGGCGAGCGGCAGCGTGATGATCTTCAAGGTCTGAAACAGGCCGGCGCCATCGATCATTGCGGCGGATTCGATCTCCTTTGGAATGGAATCGAAGCCCGATTTCATCAGCCATGTCGTGAACGGCGCAAGAATGGTCAGATAGACCAGAGCCAGGCCGAAAACGTTGTTGAGCATGCCGAAATAGGCAAGGCTCATGTAAAGCGGAACGGCAAGCGCCACCGGCGGCAACATGTAGGTGGCAATCACCATGGACAACGACCAACCGACCGAAGGCGTGCGCGACACGGCCCAGCCTGCCGGTATGGCAAGCGCAATCGCCACGATCGTCGCCATGCCCGAGACTTCGATGCTGTTGCGCAGCGATGCCGTAAAAGCGGCGCCGGCGCTGTTTTCAACCGTCGAAAGCAGAACCTGATACCGCGAGAAATCGGCCGTCTGCGGCCACCAGCGCAACGGCTTGGCAGCGAGATCCGCGGCCGGCGAAATACTCATGATGAAGAGCCACAGGATCGGCGCCAGGATGACGACGGCAAGCAGCAGCGCACAAACGTAGATGAAGACCATGAAGACTGGATTTTTTCGCTCCATCAGGCAGCACTCCCCGCAGTTTTACGCACCAGGGTGGCATAGCCGACGGCCAGCACCGTAACGAGCAGCGTCACGATCAGCGCCAGCGACGCACCGGAACCGGCGCGTTGGAAAGAGAAGGCCTCCTGATAGACGAGGATGGACAGCGTGCGGGTGCTGTTTGCCGGGCCGCCGCGCGTCATGACCCAGATGATGTCGAACACCTTGAAAGCCTCGATGGTGCGCAAGACCAGCGCCACCATCAGCGGTCCGGCAAGATAAGGCAGGATGACGAAGCGGAAGCGGGAAAGAGGGCCGGCGCCGTCGACAAGCGACGCAGCGGTGATGTCGCGCGGCACCGCTTGTAGCGCAGCCAGCGCAATCAGCGCCACCAGCGGAAAATTCTTCCAGCAATCGGCAACGATGAGCGCGGCGAGAGCAGTATCGGGCTCGCCAAGCCAGGAGCGATAGGCGTCGATGATGCCGATCTGATTGAGCGCCGCATTCAGCGCGCCATATTCGGGATTGTAGATCAGCCGCCAGAGCGTGGCGTTGACGACCGTCGGCAGCGCCCAGGGCAGGATCATCAGCGCTCGCAACACGCTGCGGCCATAGAAATCCTGATTGAGCAGCAGTGCGGCCAGCACGCCGATCACCATCTCCAGCGCCACGGAAATAACCGCAAACCAGACCGTCGTGATGAGGGTCCGCTGGAAGTTCGAACTCGACAGCATCTTCGTGTAATTGTCGATGCCGACGAAACTTCCCTGCGTGCCGACGAGCTTGGCATCGGTGAAAGAGAGGCCGACGGTATCGACCAGTGGCCATCCGATAACGGCGATCATCACCACGAGAAGCGGCAACATCAGCAGCCACGCACGGGTTGTCATCCAGGTGCCGGACATATCAGGGCCACCCCTCTTTCACGCATCCTATGAAATCTTGAGGCGGGCGGCGAAAACGCCGCCCGATGATAAGCGTCAAGCTCAGAGGCCGCTATTGTCCGCTGCGGACTTCAATGCGTCTTCCGGCGAAGACTGGCCGAGCAGCGATTCCTGGATCGCCTGCTGCAGGGCCGTCGACAGCTCCTGGTACTTCGGCGTCGTCGGGCGCGGATACATGGCGGCGAGACTGATCTTGGCGGCCTTGATCAGCTCTTCCTGGTCCTTGGTGACGCTGGGGTCATCATAGGACGAAGCCCAGATCGGCAGGCTGAGCTTGGCATACTGGTTCTGCGTCGCCTGCGAGGTCATGAAGCTGATGTACTTCCAGGCCTCGTCGGGATGCTTGCTGGCGGTCGTAACACCAAGGCCCATCGAACCGTTGACCGCAGACGCGTCGCTCTTGCCTGCGACACCCGGCGCCGGAACGACGCCAACCTTGCCGGCAACCTTGCTGTCCTTCGGGTCGTTGGCCATGTTGTACATGTAGGTCCAGTTGAGCGCGAAGGCGGCATCGCCATTCTCGAACACCTTGCGGACATCCTCTTCGAGGAATTCCTTGGAGTTCGGGTTGGTGAGACCGGACGCATAGCTGCTGACCATGTACTTCAAGGCATCAAGACCGCCGCCGCTCTGGAACGCCGGCTTGCCGTCCTTGAGGAAGTCGCCCTTGTAGGCGCTGACGAGCGTCGTGTAGTCGCAGATCGCGGCCTCGGCCTGCGACCAGCTCCACGCGATCGGCGTCGGAAGCAGACCCTTGTCCTTGATCGTCTTCGCCTGTGCGGTCAGCTCATCCCAGGTCTTCGGCGGTTCCTTGATACCGGCCTTTTCGAGGATTTCCTTGTTGTAGAACAGATACTTGGTATCCAGGATCCACGGCATGCCGTAGTATTTGCCGTCATACTGCACCGTCGTCCAGGCGCCCGGCAGCACGTTCTTCTTCATATCGTCGGTGATGCGGGACGAAACGTCGACCAGCACCTTGTTGGTCGCATATTCGGCCGGCCAGATGACGTCGAAGAGCACGACGTCGTAACCACCACCCGAGCCCTGCGCCAGCACGGTCTTGTCGTGCAGGCCTTCATAAGGAACGAATTCGAGATTGACCTTGATATCCGGATTGGCCTTCGTAAAGGCGTCCGTCATGGCACGCACATCGGCCTCGCTATAGGCGGCCTGGGCCATGAACAGCGCGTTGATGGTCGTATCCGCATAGGCGTGCGATGCCAAGGACCCAGCGATCAAGGCTGCGCCGAGCAACGTCTTGTTTATCGATTTCAACATTCCAACCTCCAGTTTTTTTGACGGTCACGATGCTCATCGGCGGCGCGTGCGTCGCCAACGAAGGGTGAAGGCCGCATGCGATACAGGGCATGCGAATCCTGAAACGGAGCGCCTGTGGATGCCCTGACAAGACATCCTTTTTGTTCCCCTGAAACTCTATGGTTTCTTTAAGTCAATTGTCTTGACTTATTAGTTGTTCAATAATTTATTGGTGTCAAGAGGCAAGCGCGGATGAACGATTTTCGCCCGATCCGGGCCACGAGCGGAACCAATCACGAAGGTACCAGCGCCCATAACCGGCGAGTGATCATCGATGCGTTGCGACTGAACGGTGTGCTTTCGCGGGCCGATCTCGCCCGCGCGACACGGCTGACGAAGCAGACGGTCTCCAACATTATCGAGGAACTGGAGCGCGACGGCCTCGTCACCTCGCGCGAAACCGTCCGCCGCGGCAGGGGGCAGCCATCGACGCCGTATAGCCTTGTTCCCGAAGGCGCGCTTGCCAT
>JAGWJK010001182.1 GCA_028865845.1 Rhizobiaceae bacterium | reverse complement strand
TGCAGCGTTATGTCGGAAAAGAATGCGACGTGATTCGTTATCGTGCCCTGCTCGTCGCGCAGGACATTGATGGAAACCCATTCGGCGAATATCTCGCCCGATTTCCTCTTGTTCCAGATTTCGCCCTGCCAGTAGCCTCTGTGCGTCAGGGCAAACCACATGTCCTCGTAGAATCGCGGCGACTGCTTGCCCGAACTCAACAGGCTCGGCGGCTTTCCGAGGGCTTCTTCCGGGGTGTAGCCTGTAATTCGCGTGAAGGCCGGGTTTATGCGTACGATGAGATTGTGCTCGTTCGTGACCATGATCGCCTCCGCGGTGGCGTCAACAATACGATCCGCCAACGACAAGTTCAGACTACCGATCACTCAAATCTCCCTGAGCACATTTCATGTTCAGCAAGAAGATAATTGTGGACTTCTTTCGAAATTCCAAAGAAATCAAAAGAATATCGACATGCATCGGCACGGAGAGAGAAGAGCAACGCCGCCGTGCATCGGCTGTCATAGGTCACGTTGTTCCAAATCAGCTGAGCAGAGAACCGATCGCACAACTCTAGGATGGATGTGCTTGCGCAATTTTCGCTCCGGCGTCTCTTGGTCTGCGATGCGCTTCGCAGGCCTCGATGTTTCTGACGTCCGGCGGATTGAGGCAAGTCTATGCTTTTCTCGCAGATACCATGCGCAATCTCTCCCGAGATTGGCTTTATAACCTTACCGAAATGGCTGCTCCCTCCCGTTTCCTCGCGTGCTAAATCGCTGATTGAAAGCATAAGGGAACGGAATTGGCAGATTTTGACTTCATCATCATTGGCGCCGGATCGGCCGGTTGTCTGTTGGCAAATCGCCTGACGCAGTCGGGACAATTCCGTGTGCTGTTGCTGGAAGCCGGCGGCAGCGACCGTCGTTTCATGATCCGCATGCCGATCGGTTACGGACATAGTTTTTATAATCCAAAGGTTAACTGGCGTTTCGAAACCGGGCCGCAGGCCGCGTTGGCCGGCCGCACGAGCTATTGGCCCAGGGGCAAGGTGGTCGGGGGCTCCTCGTCGATCAACGCGATGGTTTACGTGCGTGGACAGCGCAACGATTTCGACGATTGGCGGGCAGCCGGCAATGTCGGCTGGGGCTTTGATGATGTTCTCCCTTACTTCAAATCCATAGAGACCTTCGAGCGGGGCGGCGATGCCTGGCGAGGAGACAAGGGCGAAGTCTTCGTCACCGACATGACCGCGGACGTGCATCCACTTTGTGCCGATTGGCTTCGGGCCGCTGAGGAGGCGGGTTTTCAACGCACGCCGGATTATAACGGCGCAATCCAGGAAGGCATCTCGGTCTATCAGATCAGCGCCAAGGGCGGCTTTCGCGTTTCTTCTGCCACGGCGTTCCTGCATCCGGCCGCCCGGCGGCCCAATTTGCAGGTCATCACCGAAGCGCTCGTAACGCGTATCCTCTTCGACGGGCAGACCGCGGTCGGGGTTGAATTCGAAGCTGGCGGTGAGAAGCGAAAGGTTTTGGCGCGACGGGAGGTCATTCTGTCGGCGGGCGCCGTCCAGTCTCCGACGCTCCTCCAGCATTCTGGCGTCGGCCCCGCTGCACTTCTCCAGAAGTTCGGCAAGCCCGTGGTCAAGGACATGCCGGCGGTTGGACGCAACCTTCAGGATCATCTTGGCATCGATTATCTCTATCGCTCGCGCAAACCGACGCTGAACTCGCTTCTCCGTCCCTGGTCGGGCCGTCTCATGCTCGGCGCGCGATATATCCTCTTCCGCGACGGGCCGCTTTCGCTCAGCGTCAACCAGGCGGGCGGCTTCGTCAAATCCAGCCCCGATCTCAGGCATGTCGACACGCAGCTCTATTTCTCTCCGGTCAGCTATAGCAAGCCGACGCCGGGCGTCCGTCGCCTG
>JAGWJK010001181.1 GCA_028865845.1 Rhizobiaceae bacterium | reverse complement strand
GACGGTGACAGGGGCCGCGGCGCGGGGCTCGTAGCCGCTCGCCATCGGATTGTTGCGGTAGGGACCGACATCGGGGTAGATCGGCGCATTGGTCGGGCCAAGGACGGTATCGGCGCCTTGCGGCGCGCCAAGCGGCGTCAACGGAGCTGCCACGAACCCGCCGGAGATCGTGTAGCCGTAAACGAAGGTCAGCAGTTGGCGTTCCGTCGCGCGCGCATCGCACAGCCGGATGCGGACCTGGACCATATTGAAATTCCGCGGCTGCCCGGCCGGGGGCACGCCACCGGCATGGATCTGCTGCCAGGCGTAAAGGCAGGTGTTGCCCGACGCCGTTCTGCCGGACGCGTAGGCAAAGGGCCCATAGGTGTTCTGCAGGAAAGTGTCGGAACGCGTCATGCGGACGCCGGGGATCGCCGAGACCATTTCCCGCGAGATCGCCCATTGGCTTATTCCCTGATAGGGTGTGCTGCCTATGCCAGGATTGGGGCCTTCCACTCCGTAGAACTGCACCTTCAGGAAATTCTGTCCGGTGACGGACGAGGATGTGTACAGCGAAATCTGCTGTTCGACATCATCACCGTGCGTGCGTTCGACGACGCTGACGATGGCGGGACCGCCGGGCGGCGGGAACGCCAGGGCCTTTTCGGTGGAGACGGCTTCGACAGCACCCCACTGCTTCACTCCGCCTGTCGTCGCGCAACCAGTTGCGAGAGCGGCGATCGCTAAGAGCGGTATTAGCTTTGGAAAGTGCATGTTTGAAACCGCAACAATCGTATTTGTCTTTTAGGGGCGCAAACTACGCGACGGACTTCGAATTCCACCGAATAAATTCGATAATCCACATAAACGCATTTATGGTTAATGATCAGTTAATAAAGTAAACTAAGAATGAATGAAGATTTTGAGCGCGGTCCTTTTTCAACCATGATATCCCTTGAATATTAGGGGTATCGTGGATTAGCGTTGCCCGTTATGCAGGATCGGGATCTGGCTGATATGTGGTATCCTCGGATGTGCCACTTTCCGCCATCTGGCTCTAGCGCCGCCGTTAACTGGGGAGGATCGATCGCGTCAAAGCGAGACGCCGCAACTGGGCAGCCAGGCCCGCGGCTTTACGATTTTTTCAGGGGAAATACCCTAGGGTCTTGGCTTTAAGTCATTGTTAAACAGCGGGGAATGATTTCCTGAACAGCAACGACACTCGAAAGCTCCTCGAGCAGTTCGGCCTGATGGCGACGGACACCGAGGTGCTGATCGCGCTCTATGACGCCGATGACCGGCTGCGATTCGCCAATCGCGGATTTCGTTCGGCTTTTTTCATCGAAGAAGGCGACCAGTCCACCTGGGGCGAAATCATGCGCCGCAACTATCATCTCAAACAGGGCACGGTCATCGCCGCCACAAACTTCGAAGCCTGGCTGCGCTCGACGCAGTCGCGGCGCGGCAAGCTCAAATTTCGTGGTTTCGAGACCGATCTTTATGACGGTCGCTGGCTGTGGATGACCGAAACCGTCCGGGAAAACGGTTGGATGATGTGCATTGCGAGCGATATCACCCCGCTGAAGGCCGATGAGCGCGATGTACGGCAGGATCGCGACGTTGCGATCAAGGCTTCCCAGACCGACGAACTGACTGGTGTCGCCAACCGCCGCTTCGTCATGGCAAGGCTTGAAGAACTGCTGGCAACGCCGGGGCCGGTGGAACAGACGCTCGGATGCCTTGCCATCTTCGACATCGACAATTTCAAATTCATCAACGATCGCCTCGGCCATCATTCCGGCGATCTGATCCTCAGGGATTTCGCCGGCCTGATCCAGGCCCATGTTCGCCGGACGGACTTCTTTGGCAGGGTCGGAGGGGAGGAATTCGTGCTCGTCCTACCTCGGGCGCTGCCGGCCGAAGCGA
>JAGWJK010001180.1 GCA_028865845.1 Rhizobiaceae bacterium | reverse complement strand
GGCAAAAGGGCACTGGTGCCATCGGGTTTCATCTTCGAAATCCCCGAGGGCTACGAAGTGCAGATCCGGCCCCGCTCCGGCCTCGCCTTCAAGCACGGCATCACCTGCCTCAACACGCCCGGCACCATCGATAGCGACTATCGCGGCGAGGTGAAGGTGCTGCTCATCAATCACGGCGAAGAGCCTTTCGAGATCGTCAGGGGCATGCGCATTGCCCAGATGGTGATCGCGCCGGTCGTCCAGGCGCGCGTCGCGGAGACGGTTGCAATCAGCGAAACCTCCCGCGGTGCCGGCGGCTTCGGCTCGACCGGCGTCTGATGGCAGAACTTGCAGACCAGCATGGCTTGACCTTCCGGCAGGATTATTTCGCCGATCCTGCCGCGTTCCGGGCACTGGCCACCCTGCTGCACGACACTTTCTCCATCGATATCAGCCTGCAGAGCGCATTTTGCGGGCCGGACCCTTCGAGCATGCCCTTCGGCTATTTCGATGCCGATGGCCGCTGCGTCGCGAATTTCAGCGTATTTTCCATGCCGCTCGTCATCAAAGGCCGGAAGGTGAAGGCCGCAGGCTATCAATCCGGTGCCGTCCGTCCAGAATGGCGCAGGCGCGGGTTCTATCGTGACCTGATGCAGCGCGCCTTCGCCTACGCCAGGGCCGACGGATACGAACTCGATATCCTCCTGACCGACAAGCCGGCACTTTACGAACGCTACGGTTTCCGCACGATCCCGCAACATGTCTTTGTCGGACCGCCGCCCGTGCCCGCCATGACGGGCCTGACCGCGAAGCGCCTCTCCTTGCAGGGTGCCGCCGACCTCGATGTGATGAAGCGTGTATTGCTCACGCGCGCGCCCGTCTCACGGCGCTTCGCCGTCGCCGGACAGATGGAAATGTTCCATCTCAATGCCTGTTTCGATGCCGGCATCCGCCTGACGCTGGTCGACGAAAAGACCATCGTCGCCTGGAAATATGAGGGTGCGACGGTGCGATTGCTGGATATCGCGGCAGCCACCATCCCACCCCTTGGCGAGATTCTCGCGACGCTGGAAATCCAGCCACAACGGGTTGAAGTGTGCTTTCCGACAGACCGGTTAGGCTGGACCGGAACACCCGAGCCCTACCAGGGCTATTGCGCGCTGATGGTGCGCGGTGATGCGGCCGGCTTTATCGACGGGCCGATCATGCTGTCGCCGATGGCGGAATTCTAGCGCGACAGCGGCGGCAGACGGCGCTTAACCGGCGTCGCCTTGATCATCGAGGTGTTGGTTTCGGCCCGCTCGGTGATCTTATCGAGAATGCCGTCGAGTTCGGCCATCGAGCGCACCACCAGCCGGCCGATAAAACAATCGTCGCCGGTAACCTTGTCGCATTCAATGAATTCCGGCGTGTCCTGGATCAGGCGCTGGACGACATGCAATTGTCCAGGCAGCGGCCGGATACGGACGATCGCCTGCAGCGGATAGCCGATCGCAGCCGGCGCGATGTCCACGGTAAACGCCTCGATGATACCGCGCTCTTCCAGGCGCCGCAGCCGCTCGGCCGCACTTGGCGATGACAGAGCGGCCGCCTCCGCGAGTTCTTTCAGGGAAATTCGCGCATTTCGCGCCAATGCCTCCAGCATGCGCTGATCGATCGCATCGAGCTCGGCGGCTTCGTTAGGCGAATTCATGCTTCCTCCCAAGATAATTAGGCTCACCAGATATCTATCCTCAGCCACACTATATCTTCGCGATATCAACCGCAATAATATCAGGCATCACCAACGGCGGAGGCGCAACGATGAGCGAGATAAGACGCGGTACAGCGGAAATGACGGCGGCAATGCTGATTTCCGGCACCATCGGCTGGTTCGTTCTGATGTCCGGCCAGCCGGTCATCGGTGTCGTCTTCTGGCGCTGCGTCT
>JAGWJK010001179.1 GCA_028865845.1 Rhizobiaceae bacterium | reverse complement strand
TTGCGGGCGCGCAGCTGTCGCTGGTCTACACGCCGCAATGGGTGGAGAACATGTCGGCCGGCCGAGGCTGGGTGACGCTGGCCCTTGTCGTCTTCGCCTCGTGGCGGCCGTTGCGCGTCATGGCAGGCGGCTATCTCTTTGGTGCGGTGACGATCCTGCAGTTTCACGCACAGGGTTTCGGCGTCGGTATTCCCGCACAGTTCCTCTCGATGCTCCCCTATGCATCGACTATTGTAGTTCTCGTCATCATCTCTCAAAATCGCCGCGCGACCCTGATCAATACGCCAGCCTCCCTCGGCAAGGCGTTTGTTCCGGAGCGCTAACGACAAAAATCAGACGGATTTTCCGACATCTTCTCAAACCAACAGGGGTAACCATGAAGAAACTCGCACTCGCACTCGCCACGACGGCAGCCGCCATCGTCGGCTTCAGCGCTGCTGCCGAAGCGGCACCGACGAAGATCTGCTTCGTCTACGTCGGCTCGCACACCGACGGCGGTTATTCGCAGGCGCACGATCTCGGCCGCCAGCAGATCCAGAAGGAATTCGGCGACAAGATCGAGACGCCCTATCTCGAAAACGTACCGGAAGGCCCCGATGCTGAGCGCGCTATCGAGCGTCTCGCTCGTTCCGGCTGCTCGCTGATCTTCTCCACCTCGTTCGGCTTCATGGACGCGACCGTCAAGGTTGCCGCCAAGTTCCCGAAAGTGAAGTTCGAGCACGCCACCGGCTTCAAGAGCGGGCCGAATCTCGCCACCTACAACTCGCGTTTCTATGAAGGCCGCTACATCCTCGGCCAGATCGCGGCCAAGATGTCGAAGAACCACGGCGCTGCCTACATCGCCTCCTTCCCGATCCCGGAAGTGGTCATGGGCATCAACTCTTTCGAGCAGGGCGCCCGCTCCATCGATCCGAACTTCAAGCTGAAGGTCATCTGGGTCAACACCTTGTTTGACCCGGGCAAGGAAGCCGATGCCGCCAAGGCCATGGTCGACCAGGGCGTCGATATCCTGACGCAGCACACCGACACCACGGCGCCGATGCAGGTGGCCGAGGAGCGCGGCATCCATGCGTTCGGTCAGGCTTCCGACATGATCGCTTCCGGCCCGCATGCGCAGCTCACCGCTGTCGTCGACACCTGGGGTAACTATTACTCCAAGCGCGTCCATGCGCTGCTCGATGGCACCTGGAAGGCCGAACAGAACTGGGACGGCCTGAAGGACGGTATCCTGAAGATGGCGCCCTACACCAACATGCCCGACGACGTGAAGAAGATGGCGGAAGAGACCGAAGCCAAGATCAAGTCCGGCGAGCTCGCGCCCTTCACCGGCCCGATCAACAAGCAGGACGGCACGCCTTGGCTGAAGGCCGGCGAAAAGGCCGATGACGCCACGCTGCTCGGCATGAATTTCTACATCGAAGGCGTCGACGACAAGCTGCCGTCCTCGAAATAAACTTCGTAAGGCATACTTAAGATTGGAAAGGGCGCTTCGGCGCCCTTTTTTGTTGCATTGCATCATCGAATGTCGATTTACAAAAGTATTACTATATGATTTTTTCACTGTGGGTCGCGTGGAGGCGACTCTTAGGGAGGACAATCATGAAATTGAAAACCGCACTCGTGAGTGCCACGATTCTGGCTGCCTGCATGTTTACCTCGGCATCGGCCAAGGAACTCGTTGTCGGCTTCTCGCAGATCGGCTCCGAATCCGGCTGGCGCGCCGCCGAGACGACGCTCACCAAGCAGGAGGCCGAAAAGCGCGGCATCGATCTGAAATTTGCCGATGCGCAGCAGAAGCAGGAAAACCAGATCAAGGCGATCCGCTCCTTCATCGCGCAGAATGTCGACGCGATCTTTCTCGCGCCCGTCGTCGCGACCGGCTGGGATTCGGTGCTGAAGGAAGCCAAG
>JAGWJK010001178.1 GCA_028865845.1 Rhizobiaceae bacterium | reverse complement strand
ACGGTCACCTTCCTGACGACCCAGGTCGATTTCACCTATGCCGGCGATCTCAAGGTCTTCGTTGACGAGGATCAGATCCAGGCGCTCGAAGAGCAGATGAAGACGCTCGGCTATCTCGAAGGCTCGAAGATGGCGACGGCCTTCAACATGTTGCGCGCTTCCGAACTCATCTGGCCCTATTTCGTCAACAACTACCTGAAAGGCCAGGAACCCCTGCCCTTCGACCTGTTGTTCTGGAATGCCGATTCGACGCGTATGGCTGCCGCCAACCATTCCTTCTATCTGCGCAACTGCTACCTCGATAATGCGCTAAGCCAGGGCAAGATGGTGCTCGACGGCAAGGCGATTTCGCTGAAGGACGTCAAGATACCGGTTTATAATCTCGCCACCCGTGAAGACCATATCGCGCCCGCCAAATCCGTTTTCGTCGGAAGCAAGCTGTTCGGCGGTCCGGTCGAATTCGTGGTGACCGGCTCCGGTCATATTGCCGGCGTCGTCAACCCGCCAGACAAACACAAATACCAGTTCTGGACCGGCGGGGCGATCGAGGGTGAATATGACCAGTGGCTCGCACAAGCCACAGAAACCCATGGCTCCTGGTGGCCGCATTGGCATGCGTGGATCCTGAACCAGGATGCCCGCAAGGTACCGGCGCGTAAGCCGGGCGGTGCCGCGCTGAACGCGATCGAAGAAGCGCCGGGAAGCTTCGTGATGGAGCGGGCCTGAGCCGCGACATCATGCAGTTCGACCCGCCCCTCATCCCCGCGCGTCTCATCGCCCGCTACAAGCGTTTTCTGTTCGATGCCGAGCTGGAAAGCGGCGAGATCATTACCGGCTCCTGCCCGAACACGGGGTCGATGCAGGGGCTGACCACGCCGGGATCGCGCATCTGGCTTTCCGAGCACGACGGCGCAAAACGCAAATACCGCCACGTGTTCGAGCTGATTGAGGCTGACGGCACGACGGTCGGCGTCAACACCGCCATGCCGAACCGGCTGGCCGCCGAAGCGATCGTGCTCGGCCAGGTCTCCGATCTCGGCGACTATACGACCGTGCGGCGCGAACAGAATTATGGCCGCAATTCGCGCATCGACCTGCTCTTGACCGACCCCTTGCGGACGACCACCTATGTGGAGGTCAAGAACGTGCACTTCATGCGCAAGCCCGGGCTCGCCGAATTTCCCGATACGGTGACGGCTCGCGGCGCCAAACACCTGGAAGAACTTGGAGATATGGTGGAAGCGGGATACCGCGCCGTCATGCTCTTCGTGATCCAGCGGCATGACTGCCAGCGTTTTCGGATCTGCGGCGATCTCGACACCGTTTACGCCAAAGCTTTCGAACGCGCGCTCGGCCGCGGCGTTGAAGTCTATGCTCTCAAATGCAAGGTTTCCTCCGCTGAAATAACTGCCGCAGGGTTGATCCCGATAGACGAACCCGGCATAGCTGCTTTAAATACTCAAACAACGATCTCTGCTGAAGGCTTATCATGGTGAATTACATCGAAGCGGCGACCGCGCCGGCGAAGAATACAGGCGCCATCCGCCTTTACGGGCCGGAAGCCTTCGCCGGAATGCGCAAGGCCTGCGCCTTGACCGCACGTTGCCTCGATGAACTTGCATCGCTGGTGGCCCCCGGCGTCGCTACTGATGTCATCGACCGCTTCGTCTTCGAGTTCGGCATGGATCACGGCGCCTATCCGGCGACGCTGAACTACCGCGGCTACATGAAGTCCTCCTGCACCTCCATCAATCATGTCGTCTGTCACGGCATTCCCAACGACAAGCCGCTGCGCGAGGGTGATATCGTCAATATCGATGTCACCTATGTGCTCGACGGCTGGCATGGCGATTCGAGCCGCATGTATCCGGTCGGCGAAATCAAGCGCTCTGCCGAGCGCCTGCTGGA
>JAGWJK010001177.1 GCA_028865845.1 Rhizobiaceae bacterium | reverse complement strand
AGATACGGGTATCGCCATCGGTCAGGCCATTTCCAAGGCGCTGGGCGACCGTCGCGGCATCACGCGCTACGCCTCGATCGATCTTGCCATGGATGAAACCATGACCAAGGCCGCCGTCGACGTGTCCGGCCGGCCCTTCCTCGTCTGGAACGTCGCCTTTTCGGCGCCGAAGATCGGCACCTTCGACACCGAGCTCGTGCGCGAATTCTTCCAGGCGCTGGCGCAGAATGCCGGCATCACGCTGCATATTCTCAACCATTATGGCGCCAACAATCACCATATAGCCGAAACATGCTTCAAAGCCGTTGCCCGCGCCCTGCGCACGGCAACCGAGATCGACCCGCGGCAGGCAGGCCGCGTGCCCTCGACGAAGGGCACGCTCGCCTGAGCCGATCAGGAGTTATTCGAAGAGATGGCAAGCTATCTGATTTTGACGCCACCCAGCGGAACGGATCGCAACCAAGACAGAACGCGCTTCATCCGTGACGGATTTTCGCTGGCGGCTTTCGTTTTTCCGGCGCTCTGGATGCTGTTCCATCGGCTCTGGCTCCATGCAGCGGCAGCTTTTTTGCTGCAGGCAGCCGCTATCGAGCTGCTGCGCCGTCCGGGATATCTCGCCGCCGGCGTCGCGATCCTGTTGGCCGTCCATCTTCTTGCCGCCCTCGAAGGCCGCTACGCCTTCCAGCAAAATCTGATCGGCAGCGGGTGGCGCATGACGGCACTCATTTCGGCCGACAGCCTTGCGACGGCCGAAGAGATGTATTTCTTGGACAGAACTTCGGAGGCGAAAGAGGATATCCATCCGAAAAATTGGGATATTCCTTCCTATCCGACCAATTCCAGCCATGGCGGCCCGTCCTTCGGTCTTCCCGGCTATGACGGAGGACGCTGATGCGCGTCGCAATCATCGACTACGGTTCGGGCAATCTGCGCTCGGCCACCAAGGCATTTGAACGCGCGGCCCGCGAAAGCGGCGTCGAGGCGGAAATCGATCTCACCGACGATGCCGATCGCGTCGCCACCGCCGACCGAATCGTGCTGCCTGGCGTCGGCGCCTATGCCGATTGCCGCCGCGGCCTCGATGCCGTTGCCGGCATGACGCAAGCTGTCATCGACGTCGTCGAGAACAAGGCCCGCCCCTTCCTCGGCATCTGCGTCGGCATGCAGCTGATGTCGTCCCGCGGATTGGAAAAGACCATCACCAACGGCTTCGGCTGGATCAAGGGTGACGTCAAGGAGATGACACCCAACGATCCGACGCTGAAGATCCCGCAGATCGGCTGGAACACCCTGGATCTGGCGCGTCCGCACGCTCTTTTCGATGGCATTCCGACGGGACTCGACGGGCTGCACGCCTATTTCGTGCATTCATACCATCTGGCCGCCGAGAATGCCCATGATGTGATCGCGACGACCAACTACGGCGGTCCGATGACCGCTTTCGTCGGCCGCGACAACATCGCCGGCGCGCAGTTCCATCCGGAGAAGAGCCAGAAGCTCGGTCTTGCCCTGATTGCCAATTTCCTGCGCTGGAAGCCTTAGAGTGTGCATGATCCATTCCGGAAACCGCTGCACGTTTTTCGGGATCATGCCTGAGGCTCGCGCAAACAGAACGGAAAACACACAATGATCCTTTTTCCCGCCATCGACCTCAAGGACGGCCAATGCGTGCGCCTGAAGCTCGGCGACATGAACCAGGCTACCGTCTATAACCCCGATCCGGCCGCCCAGGCCAAGGCCTTCGAGGACCAGGGGTTCGAGTGGCTGCATGTGGTCGATCTCAACGGCGCCTTTGCCGGCGAGACCGTCAATGGCGCTGCCGTCGACGCCATTCTCAAGGCGACAAAAAATCCGGGTCAGCTTGGCGGCGGCATCCGCACGCTCGATCATATCGAAAACTGGCTTTCGCG
>JAGWJK010000107.1 GCA_028865845.1 Rhizobiaceae bacterium | reverse complement strand
ACGAGCCTTATCTGATGGCCTCCTATGTTCCGAAGGGCTCCCGCCTGCCGGGTATCAATCCAGGCGGCGGCCAGATCGCAAGCGGCGTCATGGTGGCTTCGAATGGCCGCATGACGGCCGATCAGCTTCCGGATAGCGTCGGCCGTCCGAGCCGTCAGACGCGCGCTTCGTACAATGCGCCGGTGATCACTCCGGCCATCGCTCCGATCCCGCAGCAGTCGCCCTATGCGGCAACGGCATTTGCCGGCTCGACGCCGAATTCGTCCTACAACGAAAACAAGCGCAACAATCCGCCGCCGATGACCTGGAATGGCGGCGCGATGCCGTCGGTCGATCCTGTCGAGCCGACCATGGTCGTGCTGCCGACGATCGGGCCTATCCCGTATGACCGCCCGGATTTCGCGCCCGGCATGGCAAGCCTGGCTGCACCGTCCTTCGCCTCGACCGTTGCGGCCTACCAGGAAGCACCGGTCAAGACCGTCTATGTCAATCTCGCTTTCGATGCGGTCATGGTGCGCAATGACGGGTTGACGCAGCAGTCGATTCTCGCCGCCTACCACCGCCAGCATCAAGAGCAGTCGCAGGTCGAATAAGCCGCGTTCTCTCACGAGATCGCGGCAATCAAGACCGTGCCGCGATCCGGTTCAAACAGCCTTGCCTCACTCGGAATCCGTTACGACAACAAGACGATTCCGCGCCAAAAACCGCTTCGCACTTTTTGGGATCATGGTGCCTTTTGCAGCCTGATCTTATCCAAAAACCGCTTCGCACTTTTTGGGATCATGCTCTAATGTAGCGATGGGTCGATCGGATTGGGAGCCGGCATGCTGAGACGCCTTTTTGTCGCCTTTTCCATTCTTATCGGTGCGGGAAGCCTTCCGACGATGGCCCAGCAGGCACCGCCGCCTGCCTTCGATACCAAAGCGACCCAAGCCTTCATGATCGAGGCGTCGACCGGGACGATCCTGCTTGCGAAGAACGAAGATCAGCCGATTTCGCCTGCCTCCCTCGCCAAGCTGATGACCATGGATGTGGTTTTCGACGCGGTGGCCCGAGGGGAGATCACGCTCGACACCGATTATCCCGTTTCTGAAAACGCCTGGCGGAAAGGCGGTGCGCCGTCGCGAACCTCGACCATGTTCGCCGCGCTGAAATCGCGTGTGCGGGTCGGTGATCTGATCCAGGGCGTCGCCGTGCAGCAGGCCAACGACGCCTGCATCGTGCTCGCCGAGGGCATTTCCGTCAACGAAATGGAATTCGCCCGGCGAATGACGGCGCATGCACGCGAGATCGGCATGCCCAAGGCGGTCTTCACCAACTCCACCGGGTTGCCGGATCCGGACGATCCGAATGGCGGCTCGAAAGTCTCCGTGCGCGAACTCGTGACGCTCGCCGCCGATCTCCAGGAAAAACATCCCGATCTCTACAAGTATTTCGGGCAGGCGGATTTCACCTGGAACAAGATTTACCAGCGCAACCGCAATCCCCTGTTGTTGCTGAACATGGGCGTCGATGGTCTCGGCACGGGTTTTGCCGAAGGCGAGGGGTTTTCGATCGTCGCCTCGGTGCAGCGCGACGGTCGCCGGTTGTTCGTCGCACTCGGCGGCTTGAAGTCGGACAAGGAGCGCACCGAAGAGACGCGCCGCGTCCTCGAATGGGGTCTCAGCAATTTCAAGAGCCAACGTATCTTCGCCGATGGCGAGGTGATCGGAAATGCCAGCGTCTATGGCGGCGCTGCCTCGACGGTGAGCCTGCTCTCGAAGACACCGGTCGACGTCTATGTGCCGGTCAACAATCCCGACCGCCTCTCGGCACGGATCGTGTATCGCTGGCCGCTGACGGCGCCGGTGCCGGCCGGCTACGAGGCGGGGACGCTCAGGGTTTTCGCAGGTGCGCGGCTGCTTCGCGAATTGCCGCTCTATACCAAGGATTCGGTCGATCAGGGCACACTCGGCAGCCGTGCCTTAGACGCCTTCATGGAGCTGACGGAATCGCTGCTCTTCTCCTGGCTATGGGATACGCCAACGCCGACATGATGGCCCGCTGCCTCACGAAATCCCTGTTCACACCCTATATAGAACGCAACCTCGAACGCCTGCGCGGTTTCGCGCGGATGCGTCTTGCGGTAAACAGGGCACAAAGTCACGCTACAGCATCATAAGTGCAGGATATCATCATTGGCTGAGACGACCGGATTGTTCGTAAGCTTCGAGGGCGGAGAAGGGGCGGGAAAATCCACTCAGATTCGCCGACTGGCGGATCGCTTGCGCGGACTCGGCCACGAAGTTCTGGTCACGCGCGAACCGGGCGGATCGCCGGGTGCAGAGGCGGTTCGGCATGTGCTGCTGTCGGGTGCGGCGGAGATGTTTGGTACGCGCATGGAGGCGATCCTGTTTGCCGCCGCCCGCAACGACCATGTGGAAGAGGTCATCCGCCCGGCGCTCATGCGCGGCGTGATCGTGCTTTGCGACCGTTTCATGGATTCGTCCCGGGTCTACCAGGGCGTCACAGGCAATCTCGCGCCCGAGTTCATCGAGGCGCTTCAGCGCGTCGCCGTCGATGGCGTGGTGCCGGATTGCACGCTGATCCTCGATATACCCGCCGCCATTGGCCTGGAGCGCGCGCGCAAGCGTGCGTTGCCCACGGCCGCCGGGCCGGATCGTTTCGAGAAGGAAGAAATGCAGACGCATGAGAAACGCCGCGAGGCTTTCCTCGATATCGCCGCGCGCGACCCCGATCGCTGCCACGTCGTCGATGCCCGGCGCTCGGAGGATGATATCGCCGGCGAGATCGCCGATATCATCGATGAGCGACTGGCGCGGGAGGCCGATATGCCGGCTGCCAGACCGGAAGCAGCGCGATGAGCGACGATCGGCCAGGCGTTCTAGACGGCGCCATTCAACCTTCAGACAACACACGTCTCTTCGGTCACGAAGAAGCCGAAGCGTTTCTGGCGCAATCCTATCGCTCCGGCAAAGGTCACCATGCCGTGCTGATCGAAGGGCCGGAAGGCATCGGCAAGGCCACGCTTGCCTTCCGCTTCGCCAATCATGTGCTTTCGCATCCCGATCCAGCCGCCGCACCCGAGGTCATCGGCGATCCCGATCCGGCTTCGGCGATCAGCCGTCAGATCTCCAGCGGTGCGTCGCACAATCTGCTTCATCTCGCCCGGCCGGTAGACGAGAAGACCGGCAAGGTGAAATCGGCGATCACCGTCGATGAAGTCCGGCGCGCCGGAAAATTCTTTTCCCAGACCTCCGGAACCGGCAACTGGCGTATCGTCATCATCGATCCGGCAGACGATCTCAATCGCAGCGCTGCCAACGCCATTTTGAAGATCCTCGAAGAACCGCCGAAACGAGCGCTGTTCCTGGTGCTGTCGCATGCGCCGGGCAAGCTGTTGCCGACCATTCGCTCGCGCTGCCTGCCGTTAAAGCTTTCGTCGCTCAGCAACGACGCCTTGGGCAAGGCTTTGGAACATCTTGGCATCGGCCTGCCATCGGGGCGGGGAGCGGAATTGCTCGCAGAGGCCAAAGGTAGCGTCAGTGAAGCTCTGAAGCTTTTGAACTACGGCGGCGGCGAGATCGTTGCCGCCTACGAGGAAGTCATTGCAGCACAAGGGCCCGCCGCGCGCCGGGCAATGCACCGCCTCGCCGACGCGCTGTCAGCCAAGGAAAGCGATACGATCTTCGGTTTCTTCGTATCTCATATCGGCGACGACATCATGGCGCGGGCGAGGGCGGCGGCGATGGGTGGACAGATCGCCATGGCCGAAAAACTTGCCCGCCTCTATGGCGAAGTCACCGAGCGGCTCACTATTTCCCAGGCCTACAATCTCGACCGCAAGCAGACGATTATCACCATTCTCGGCGATCTCAAGCAGCAGCTGTCGTAGCGCGCTCAGGGGAAGATCAGCTTCCAGGACACGATCATCAGGGTGACGGCGAGAATAACGCGCACCACGCGTTCGTGCAGCCGCGGCGCAAGCAGGCTGCCGGCGACGATGCCCGGAATGGAGCCGAGCAGCAGGGTGAAGAGCATCGTCCAGTTGATCTCGCCGATGAACCAATATCCCATGCCGCCGATCAATGTCAGCGGCACGGCATGGACGATATCGGAACCGACGATCTCGCGGACATCCAGGCGCGGATAGAGTACCAAAAGCACGGTGACGCCGAGCGCGCCCGCGCCGACCGACGTCATGGTGACGAGCACGCCCAGCATCAGGCCGAGGAAAAGCGTCAAAAGCGCGATGGCGCGCGGCGACAGCGTGCCGTGTTCGCCCCGCCACTTGCGCATGGCATCGAGCACCTGATTGCGAAAGATCAACATCAGCGACGTCAGGAACAGCAGACAGCCGAGCGACAGCGTGATCGTGTGCGCAACCGCAGGGCTTTCCCTGTCGACCCCCGCCATGATCCACAGCATGACAAGCGACGCGGGAACGCTGCCGGCGGCAAGCAGGCCGACGAGGCGCCAATTCACCCGGCCGTGCATTCCGTGCACGGCGGTGCCGGCCGTTTTGGTGATTGCGGCATAAAGCAGGTCCGTGCCGACGGCCGTTGCCGGGTGCACGCCGAACAAAAGCACGAGCAGCGGCGTCATCAACGAACCGCCGCCAACACCGGTGATACCAACCAGCATTCCGACGAAAAAACCGGAAAACGAATAGAGAGGTTGAAACCAGGCCGGGAAACTCAAGACTGCGATCCCCTCAGGCCGTTGGGCAGGCTGATGCGAATGAAAATGAACTTCACCTCGATATGTGTCCCACTCCCCGGTTTTGTGCAGGGGTAAAGGCGAGGGGAAAGCGAGTCAAGCAACCTTGGCCAAGGTGCCGGGGAATGCCTCGCATGTGAAACTTAATGTTTCGCTCCCCGCGAACATGCGCTAAAGCGTGCGGAGCAAAGACAATAACGACGAAACCGTAAAGCGGACCCTTGCCCGATATGACCGATAAGACCCCGTTCTACATCACCACCGCGATCGCCTATCCCAATGGCAAGCCGCACATCGGCCATGCCTACGAGTTGATTGCGACGGACGCGATGGCGCGCTACCAGCGGCTCGACGGGCGCGATGTTTTCTTCCTGACGGGTACGGACGAGCATGGGCAGAAGATGCAGCAGACGGCGCGCGCCGAGGGCTTGACGCCGCAGCAGCTCGCCGACCGCAACTCCGGCGAATTCCAGGCGATGGGCAAGCTGCTCAACGCCTCGAACGACGATTTCATCCGTACGACGCAGGAGCGCCACCACCAGACCTCGCAGAATATCTGGAACCTGATGGCCGATGCCGGCGACATCTACAAGGATTCCTATGCCGGCTGGTATTCGGTGCGCGACGAGGCCTATTACCAGGAAAACGAAACGGAGCTGCGCGCCGACGGCGTGCGCTACGGGCCGCAGGGCACGCCGGTCGAATGGGTGCAGGAAGAAAGTTACTTCTTCAAGCTCTCCGAGTATCAGGACCGTCTGCTGAAGCATTATGAGGAAAACCCTGACTTTATTGGCCCGGCCGAACGCCGCAACGAAGTGATTTCCTTCGTCAAGTCGGGCCTGAAGGACCTGTCGGTCTCGCGCACGACCTTCGACTGGGGCATCAAGGTGCCGAACGATCCCGCGCACGTCATGTATGTCTGGGTCGACGCGCTGACCAACTACATCACCGCGACCGGCTATATCGAAGACCGTAACAATCCGCGGGCAAAGTACTGGCCGGCCGATGTGCATATCATCGGCAAGGACATCATCCGCTTCCATGCCGTCTACTGGCCGGCGTTTCTGATGTCCGCAAAGCTGCCGCTGCCGAAGCGCGTTTATGCTCACGGCTTCCTGCTCAACAAGGGCGAGAAGATGTCGAAGTCGCTCGGCAACGTCGTCGATCCCGTCAACCTCGTGAACCATTTCGGCCTCGACCAGGTACGCTACTTCTTCCTGCGCGAAGTCTCCTTCGGTCAGGACGGCAGCTACAGCGAAGAGGCGATCGGCACGCGTATCAATTCCGATCTCGCCAACGGCATCGGCAATCTCGCCAGCCGCTCGCTGTCGATGATCGTCAAGAACTGCGACGGCAAGATCCCGGAATGCGGCGAGCTGAAGGACGAGGACAAGGCAATGCTCGTGCAGGCGGACGCACTGCTCGCCTCGACCCGCGAGGATATGAACAAGCAGCTCATCCACCGCGCGCTGGCATCGATCATCGCCGTCGTCTCGGAGACCGATCGCTATTTCGCGGGCCAGGAACCCTGGGCGCTGAAGAAGACCGATCCGGCCCGTATGGCGACCGTGCTTTACGTTACGGCCGATGTCGTGCGCCAGATCGGCATCCTCCTGCAGCCGTTCATGCCGGAATCGTCGGCCAAGCTGCTCGATCTGATCGCCATTCCCGCCGACAAGCGCGATTTCGCGGCGCTGGGCGAGGCGGGCCGTCTCGTTGCCGGCACGCCGCTGGAAGCACCGAAGCCGGTCTTCCCGCGCTATGTCGCGCCGGACGTCGAATAAGGTTCCAGACGACGATGTTGATCGATACCCACTGCCATCTGGATTTCGCCGATTTCGAAGAGGAGCGCGACGACATCGTTGCACGTGCTCATGACGTCGGCGTCAAGCAGATGGTGACCATCTCTACGCGGGTGCGCAAGCTCGACGGACTGCTGGCGATCACCGAACGCTATCCGTCGGTCTTCTGCTCGGTCGGCACGCATCCGAACAGCGCCGACACGGAACTCGACATCCAGACCGAGGATCTCGTGCGTCTGGCAAATGAGCATGAGAAGATCGTCGCAATCGGCGAGGCGGGGCTCGATTACTTCTATGATACGGTGAAGCCCGAAGACCAGAAGACCGGTTTTCTGCGCCACATTGCGGCTGCACGCGAAACTAAGCTGCCGCTTGTCATCCACAGCCGCAGTGCCGACGATGACATGGCGGCGATCCTGCGCGAGGAAACGGGGAAGGGCGCCTTTCCCTTCATCCTGCATTGCTTCTCCGCCGGCCCTGCTCTCGCCCAGACCGGTGTCGAACTCGGTGGCTACATTTCGTTTTCGGGAATCCTGACCTTCCCGAAGTCGGAGGAGTTGCGGGCTATCGCCAAGACCATCCCGCATGATCGGCTGCTCGTGGAGACGGATGCGCCTTATCTCGCGCCCAAGCGCTGGCGCGGCAAACGCAACGAACCGTCCTACGTCGTCAACACCGCCGAAGTGCTGGCCGACACGATCGGCGTCAGCATGGATGAGATTGCCGCGATCACGACGGAGAATGCCTTCCGCTGCTTCTCACGGATGACGAGGGTCTGACAGCGTGAGCTACCGGCGGCGCTTCACCATATTGGGCTGTTCGTCGTCGCCGGGCGTGCCACGTATTACCGGCGACTGGGGCGCCTGCGACCCGAAAAACCCGAAGAACCGGCGCACGCGCGCTTCCTTCCTGATCGAACAGATCGCGCCGGACGGCGGCATCACCACTGTCGTTATCGACACCGGCCCTGATTTCCGCGAACAGATGATCACGGCCGGCGTTGGCGCGATCGACGCCGTGCTCTATACCCATGCGCATGCCGACCATATCCACGGCATCGACGATCTGCGCGGGTTTTTCCATACGTCGCACGAACGCATTCCGATCTATGCCGACAAGCCGACCATGGACCGCATCCGCGAAGGTTTCGGCTATTGCCTCGAAACACCGCCTGGCAGCAATTATCCGCCGATCGTCCGGCCGATCGTTATCGAGAGCCTGGAGCGGAGTTTCGTCATCGAAGGGCCGGGCGGCCCGATCAGCTTCTGGCCGCACAAGCAGCAGCACGGCGATATCCATTCCCTGGGCTTCCGGATCGGCGGCCTCGCATATTGCAGCGATATCAGCGATTTCCCCGCAGAATCCGTCGAAAGGGTTCAGGATCTGGACATACTGATCATCGACGCCCTGCAATACCGGCCACACCCGAGCCATCTGTCGCTTGAGCAGTCGCTCGCCTGGATCGAACGGCTTCGGCCGAAACGCGCGATCCTCACCCACATGCACACGCCGCTCGACTACGAGACCGTCCTTCGCGAGACACCTAAGCATGTCGAGCCGGCTTACGACCAGATGCGGATCGAACTTGATGTGGAGGATGGCGCCCTGTGAGCGAAGACATAAAGAAGCTTTCGAGCCTGGAGCGGGTCGAGCAGGCCGCACGCGATCTCGGCCTCGACATTTCCGTCAAGCGCATGGAGCAATCAACGCGCACGGCTGAGGAAGCCGCCAACGCCGCCGGGTGCGACGTCGGCCAGATCGTGAAATCATTGGTCTTCGTCAATGCCGACAGCAACGGCTTGACGCTGCTTCTGGTCTCCGGGGCGCACAATGCCGATACGGCATATATTACAGCTACTTACGGCTTGCGATTGAAGCGCGCCGACATCGATCGCGTCCGCGATGAAACCGGCTTTGCCATCGGTGGCGTCGGCCCCATCGGCCACCGCGTGAACCTACCTGTCTTCATCGACGAGAGCCTGCTGGCCTATGATCAGGTCTGGTGCGCAGCCGGACGTCCGGACAGCATTTTTTCCTGTAATCCCAAGGTCCTGGCGGAAAAGATCGGCGCTAGGACCATAAAGGTGAAAGTCGGCTGATCCGAAGGGTTTCGGCTGGACATCGGCGCCAGCCGCCTTAACTCGTCGCACAGGTACATCATCTTCGGGAAGATGCCCATGACGGATGCTTCCGACAGCAGCAGGACCGATTCCGCTTCAAAAATGATCCACGCTTCGCCTGAGGCGATCTATCGGGCGTTTCTCGATCCGCAGGCACTGGTCTCCTGGCTTCCGCCAGAAGGTATGACGGGCGAAATCGACAACTTCGATCCGCGCGAAGGCGGCGGCTGTCGCATGACGCTCAGATATAACGATGCGGACCATTCCACGCCCGGGAAGACCTCGGAACATTCCGACATCGTCGATTGCCGATATCTGGAACTGGTTCCTGACAAACGCATCGTGCAGTCGGTGAACTTCGCATCGGACGATCCTGCATTTGCCGGAACGATGAGGATGACCTGGTCCTTGAACATTGTCCCTGGAGGCACCGAGGTGACGATCGTCTGCGAAAACGTGCCAAGCGGCATCGCCAAGGAAG
Organism: Rhizobiaceae bacterium; assembly: GCA_028865845.1. GTDB lineage: Bacteria > Pseudomonadota > Alphaproteobacteria > Rhizobiales > Rhizobiaceae > Rhizobium. Next base: position 173 of record JAGWJK010000107.1, on the reverse strand, counting down.
ACCATGACCAGGGCCTGAAATCCACGCTCGAAAATCTGGCCGACTATGTGGAGAAGTCGACAAGAGCGGACCCTGGATTAGGATTTTAGTTCCATAATCTATCTTATCTAACTTTTGTATGTAGAGGCTATTTAGTAATGCGACAGTTGGGCCAGTTAGAGATGCGACAGGCT
>JAGWJK010000106.1 GCA_028865845.1 Rhizobiaceae bacterium | reverse complement strand
CTCTACAATCGCTCGCCACAGCAGGAGCGCGCAGAACGCAAGCTGACCATGTCGACGAACCGCACCGGTATCGTGGTCTGAAAACGACAAAAAATTGAAGACGAGTTATGAGAAGCGGCCTAGTGGGCCGCTTCGTCCGTTAGCCTGACATCGGAAAAGACCTGGTTCCGGCCCTTGTGCTTGGCCATGTAAAGAAACTGGTCGGCAGCGTTGAGATAGTTTTCGAACGCTTCATATCCGGCAATGTCGGCGACACCGATCGACACGGTGACCGACAGTTCCTCGTCATCCGCATTCACCTTCAGGTTCGACAGATTGCGCCGCACCTCTTCGCAAAGTTCTGTCGCCGCGCGCGAATCCATCTCGGTGAAGAGAATGCCGAACTCCTCGCCGCCGAGCCGCGACAGCAGGTTCTCGCTGCCCTCGAACAGGGAATGCAGCCGGCCGGCGACGGCCTTCAAAACCTGATCGCCGATCTCGTGGCCATAGGTGTCGTTGAGATGCTTGAAATGGTCGATATCAAGAATCGCGACCGATGTCGGGCGCTGATGCCGCAGGCATTCGTTGACGATGCGCGGGCCGTGATCATAGAAATAGCGCCTGTTGTAGAGGCCGGTCAGATAATCGCTCGCCGCGGCCGCCCGCAGTTGCTTCATCTGCATCAGCGTCTCGACGTTGAGGGCGATGCGGCATTGCAGCTCTTCGGCCACGAACGGCCGATAGACGAAATCGCTTGCACCCGCCTTCAGGAAAGCAGCAGAGAGCAGCCGGTCGCTGGACGACGACACGCCGATAACGCGCATCCGGTCCGAGCCATACCGGCGACGGATACGCCGGGTGAGTTCGTGTCCGTCCATGTCCGGCATGTGATAATCGGTCACGACCACTTCGATATCGCCATATTCGTCGAGCACTGCCAGCGCCTCGACGCCCGTCCCGGCTTCGACGACCTTGAACTGCTGCGCCTGCAGCAGATCCACCAGCACGCACCGCGCCGACGGCGTATCGTCCACCACCAATATCCGCGTGCTGCGGTTGGAAATCGCCCGGCGCACCGTGGAGACGAGGTTGTCGAGGGCGAACTCGTTATCCTTCAGCACATAGTCGACAATACTGCGCTCCAGGATACGATTGCGCACGTCCGTGTCGAAGGTTGCCGTGAAGACGATGGTCGGAACATGGTGGGTTATCGCGACATCCAGCGCCTCGCCATGCGGCGAATCCGGCAGGTTGAGGTCGACCACCGCCATGGTGAAGCCATGGTCGTCCGCGGCCAGCGCCTCGTTCATCGTCTTCATGGACGGACAATGGGTGACGCTGAGGCCAAGCTCCGTCTGAAAGCGATGGCTGAGGATCGAGGTGAACATGCGCGAATCTTCGACAAGAAGAATCTTCTGGCTGCCACGGCGACGGCCCTGACCCTCACTGAGGAAATCCGCGCGAAATACCATGCCTATCACATCCTCCCAGACGAGCAGGCATACGCGAATCGACGCTGCCCGTTGCGGCCGAAGCGATATCGGCAAGCAGCATTATGGTGAAGACGATTCGTGAAGAAATTGGAACCGGAGATTGCAAAAACGGTGCACAAAAGATGAGGTACGCTCATCTTTTGTGGTGCACAGCTTTGCCTGTCTCCAGGCGCCATCTCAGGCGCTCAGTCTGGTCTGCCGCATGGTTTGGATCTGCAACAAGGTGTCGAGATTCTGATTCACGCGGCAGTAGAATTCTTCGTCGATGAACGGGCGCAGAATGAAGTCGTTACCGCCTGCTTTCAGGAAGCGGGCCGACAGCAGCCGGTTGGTGGAGGACGACACGCCGATGATGCGCAGCTCGTGCGAACCGATCGATGCGCGAATGCGCCGCGTCAATTCGAAACCGTCGATGTCAGGCATGTTGTAGTCGGTGATCATCAGGCCGATATCGCGATTGGCCTTCAGGATCTGCAGTGCCTTCGCACCGTTCTCGGCAACGCTGACGCGGAAATTGTAGCGCTTCAGCCGGCTCGACAGCAGCGCTCTTGCCGTGGCGCTGTCGTCGACGATCAGCACGTGGTGGCGGTGATTGGTGAGGAAGCGGCAGATCGATTCCGCCAGCAGATCGACGGCGAAGATATTATCCTTGAGGATGTAGTCGACGATATCCTTGGCCATCAGCGCATCGCGCATGCCTTCCTGGAACGTGCCGGTGAAGACGATGGTCGGAATACTGAGATCGATCAGATATTCCAGCGCCTCGCCGTTTTCGGCTCCCGGCAGGTTGATGTTGGAGATGGCAAGCGTGATCGGATCTTCCGATTTGTCATAGGCCAGCTGCAGTTCTTCGAAATTCCGGCAGACTTCGATGTCGAGATCGAAGAGTTCCTTCAGCCGCTTGCTGATCATCGACGTAAAGACATTCGAGTCTTCCGCCAGAAGTATCCGCGCATGCGAGAAAGAACCACCGGAATATTGCATTCCCGAAATGCCTAAAAATGCCATGGTGAAAAACCTGCCAATAGAAACCCCTGTCCCGTTGTTTTTATATGGGACAGCGTTTGAATATTTATTAATTGGACTGGTTTCCCATAAATGAACAAGGCCGCCTCTCGGCCGCCTCGTTCATTTATATTTCCGGATATTCAATAATTTATCGAAATTGACAGTATAGCTGTCGCCGGATCGGTTTCATCCACCAAGCCTAAATGCTCGGCCGCAATTGCCTCAGCGCGCTGGCGCCCTGCCGCGGCGGCGTCCGGCGCTCTTGTCATCCGGTACCTGCACGACATCGACAGGCTCGCGGGTCGGCACGATCGTGGTGTCATCAGCGCTCTTGTCGGAAGAAACCTCGGGCTCTTCGGCAAGAACGGCTGGACCGCCGGCCGCCACGATCTCGATCTGCTCACGACGCTTGCCGTCACGAACGATATGCAGTTCCTGATGCGGATAGGGAATGGAAATCCCCTCCGCGCGGAAGCGCTTCAGGATCGCGATGCGAAGATTGTTGCGGATTTCCATCCCGTCGGAGAGATCCGAGAGATAGAAACGCATCTCGAAATCGAGCGACGATGGGCCGAACCGCAGGAATTCGACATGCGGCTCCGGATTCCTCAGCACCTTAGGAATGGCGCGCACCAGCTCCAGCAGGATATCCATTACCTTCTGCGGATCGGATTCGAAGCTGACGGAGACCGGAATTTCCGACCGCGCCAGTCGGTTGCGGTGCGTCCAGTTGCCGACCGATGCATTGATCAGATCCGAGTTCGGCACGATGATCGATTGCTTGCGGAAGGTTTCGATCTCGGTCGCGCGCACGGAGATGCGCTTGACGATGCCTTCGGAGGTGCCCGAGACGATCCAGTCGCCGACCTTGAAGGGGCGCTCGACCAGGAGGATCAGGCCGGAGACAAAGTTCGACACGATGTTCTGCAGGCCAAAACCGATACCGACCGACAGGGCGCTGGCAACGAGCGCAAGGCTGGACAGGTCGATACCGGCAGCCGAAATCCCAAAGATCGCCGCCAGCGCAACCCCGAGATAGCCGATGCCGGTCTTGACCGAATTACGGACGCCAAGATCCACCTGCCCGCGCGCCATGACGTTATTGTCGAGCCAGCGCTGGAACCAGCGCGTGACCAGATAGCCGCCGGCAAACAAGAGGATACCGACGAAAATACCGATCAGTGAAATGGAGATGTTGCCGATGCGGATCTCGGTAAACAGCCGATAGGCGATGAGCTCAAGGTCCTGGATATGGAAACCCCAGGAGAGCAGAATGAGCGGAATGCCGGTCAGAAAAGCGACGGCGTACGTTGCAAGACCGGCACAGAGACCGGCTTGATCCAGCGCAACATCACGAAGCTTGAAGCGGTTTTCGAGGAAGCGACCGATGATCGTCTCGGCGAATACGCCCTGTTGCGAGACCACCTTGCCCAGTTGCACCCCGAGATACATGGTGACGAGAACGGCGCTGGTGACGATCAGCTGCGTTGCGATGAAGCGCGCCAGACCGACATAGCCGATGACCGCCGTGAAGATCACCAGCACGCCTATGACGCGCAGGATGATCGCCATGCCATGCGGCCAGCGCCGGCCGGGCGCATTGGGATCACCATTCTTGGCAAGGATGGGCGAGCCAAAGGATGCCGCAATCAGGATCAGGCCGATGGTCAGCGCCGCAAAAAAGCTCTTTGCGACAGTGACGACGACCGGCGATCCCATGGACTCGCTGATACGGTCGAACACGTAGTCGAGGCCGTTGACGACCGCCATGGCCTGCATGCAAAGGCTGAGCGAACGCGCACCCTTGTTCGACAGCTTCACCAGCCGCCAATTCGGTCTTGACGGCGCGAACACGGCATTGGTCAGCCGCGCGACGAAATAGACCAGCCCGATGAAGCCGAAGAATGCGGCAAGCACCGGTGCGATATCCGGCCTCAGCACATTGAAATTCGACAGGAATAAAAACGAGGTGACGAGACAGGCCACCAGCGACAGCGTGCGGATCAACGTCGACCAGAAGGCGACGGACAGCCGGCTGATATAGGGTGGATTGTCGACGTTTTCATCGCGGACATAATACCTGCCAAACAGCCGGTAGCCGCCCGACAGAAGCAGCAATCCGACAGCGAGCGAGAGGAAGACGGCCGTGAGGAAAGACGCGAGCTTGGCCTTCAGCACGAAACCGATCCAACTCGTCACGGACGCGCTGAACCCTATGCCCTCCTGCACGAAAGCCGAGGCGGCATCCTCGAACGTCGTCGCGGAAACCTGGGTGCGCTTGAAGAGGGTTTCGGCAAACAGGGTGCGGCGCTTTTCGACGAGCTGCATCATCAGCCGGTTGATTTCGGCAAGAAAATTATCCGCATCGCCGCTGACGACGCTGACCTGAGAGCGCTCGGCCGTCAGCCGATCACGCTCTTCGCTGACGATCTTCGCTTCCGGCGGCTGGCCTTCCTTCGGCGGCGCGCCGAGCTGCGTCAGGCGGGCGTCGATCTCTGTGAAACGCGGCTTCAGCCTTGCCGAAATCGCGGTCACGGTGCGGCTAAGGTCTTCCGCCCGGCCGGTCAGCGCGACGAGCGCATTGTCGTCGGCCGCATCGTCTTTCGATCCATCCTGAATAAGGATGAAAGCCTTCTTTGCCGTATTGAGATCGGTGACCGCCGCATCCAGCAGACCATTGGCCAGTTGCGGCGACTGTTCGTCTGTAGATTGTTGCTGAACCGCAGGCTGCTGCGCGCCTGATTGCGCTGCCGGCTGCGTCTGCTGCTGATCCTGCGCAAGGGCTTCCCTTCCCGTCAGCGGACTGAGCATCGCGACGGCAGTCAGCCCCGCCATCAGAAGGAAGAGAAAACGAAGACGGTGTTTCAGCGGGCGCAAGCAAAGCTCCTCGTCGCAGATGAAGTCGCCGGCGGCAAAATAAAACGGATTCGCCGCACTCAGAAACGAAAGAACAGGGCCTCTCGACTATTTACGGTGCGAAATTCAGATTCCCCACACTGATGCCTTGTAAGGCAAAGAAAGGCGACAACAAGGCATTTGCCGCCTCATATCATCAGAAGCCTGCTCCCGGTTGGGCAAGATATTCCTTTTCCGCCTCCGTCGATGGTCGTCCGAGCATGGCATTGCGATGCGGAAACCGGCCGAACTCAGCGATCACCTGACGGTGACGGATCGCATAGTCGATCTGCTCCTCAAGACGCAGTGACTGGAAAAGCGCAACCGCCCGGTCCTGCTCCGCGAGGTCTTCTGAATGTTCGAACGGCATGTAAAAGAAGATCCGCTGTTCGTCCGACACCTTCCTGTCGGCGCCTACCTCCAGCGCCGCCTTCGCTTCGCGAAGGGCCAGCCCATCGGTCGCAAAGGCGAGCGGTGTCGCCCGATAGATATTGCGCGCGAACTGGTCGAGAACGATGACGGCTGCGAGCCGGCTTTCTGCCGTGGCCCGCCAGCTATCCGGCACCTCGGCGGCAAGCGCCAGATGCGTATCGCGAAAACGGCGGCGCATCTCGTCGTCAAGCATGACCGTCGAGCGGAACCAATCCTCGTTCGTACACTCCTCGAACCAGAAGCTCAGGACTTCCTGCGGTGTGCAGGCGATTGGCTTTTCGCTCATGTTTTCCCCTCTTCCCGTACGCCGACTTCAGATAGGGCCGTCGGAAGCGGGCGGCAACGGCATAAACGCGCAATACTCAATTCCTCCTGAGAATGAGGATGAAGGCGATGCCGCCGACAAGGCCGGTGACGATACCGATCGGCATATCCTCCGGCGCCATGATCAGGCGCGCGACGATGTCGGCCCATATGAGCGTCAGGGCGCCGAAGGCTGCACTGAGCGGCACGACCCGAACATTGTCACCACCGCCAACGAGCCGCACGAAATGCGGCACCATCAGCCCGACGAAGCCGATCGCCCCGGAGAAGGCCACCATCACACCCGTCAGCAGCGCCGTGACGATGAACAGCAACAGTCGGAACTGCGCCACCGCGATACCGAGCGTTGCCGCCGTCTCGTCGCCCATGGCAAGGGCATTCAACTCCCTCGATTTGAACATCAACACGGCAAGACAGACGAAAAGCACGCCGGCCGGATAGATCAGGTGCTGCCATTGCGCGAGCCCAAGACCTCCGAGCATCCAGAACACCACCGTATTGGTCGCTCTCGGGTCGCCAAGAAAGATCAGCAGATTGCCGAGAGCCGTGAAGACGAACGCAACCGCGACGCCGGAGAGTACGAGACGATCGGCGGAATGAGAGCGCGTCAGCCGCGTCACCAGGGCGACGGCAGCCGTTGCCATCAATGCTCCGCCGAACGAAAACAACGGCACGGTCAACAGTCCCAGAATGAGCCCCGTGTGCAGCAGCGCCAGGATCGCGCCGAAAGCAGCGCCTGAGGAAACGCCGAGAAGATGCGGGTCAGCCAACGGATTTCGCGTCAATGCCTGCAAGACGGCGCCCGTGACGGCAAGACCCGCGCCGACGAGCGCCGCCAGCACGACCCGCGGAAAACGCACGTCCCAGACGATGCTCTCCTGACCGCCCGACCACGTCACCGGCAACAAGCCCGTATGCAGCTTGTTGCCAACGATCGACCAGACCGTGGTGAAGGGAATGGGCGCCGCACCGAGCGAAACTCCGGCGGTGACCGAGACGAGAAGCGCTACGAGGAGAAGGAAAACGAGGATGGGTAGGCCGGGACGCATGCGGATATCCATGGAACGATCCGCCCAATGATCGATTGGACGGACCAGCATTGCCAAAAATTACATCGCTTCCGGGTGCAAGGCCTTTGCGAGCGTTGCGATCGCTTCGATGTTGCGCGGCCCCGGCGTCGCCTCGACATAGGGCAGCACCACGAAACGGTCATTCTTCACGGCATCGATCGCCTTGAAAGCCGGGTTGCCCTTGAGGAAAGCGATCTTCTGCGCAGCGGTAACCTGGCCGTAGTCGACGATGACGATGACTTCGGGGTTCTTCTCGATCACCGGTTCCCAGGACACCTCCGTCCAGCTCTTCTCGACATCGTCCATGACATTGGTGCCGCCGGCCGCTTCGATCAGCGCCGTCGGAATGCCGTAGCGGCCGGAGGTAAAGGGTTTTTCCTCTCCGGAATCGTAGACGAAAACGCGTGTCGGCTTGTCGACATGACCGATCTTTGCCTGAAGCTCGGCAAGCTGCTTGCGATATCCTGCGACGAGCGCCTCTGCCCGGTCCTCGACCCGGAAGATCTTTCCGAGATTAAGAATATCCACGAACATGTCGTCCATGGTCGGCTTGTTCTTCTGCATGACGAAGATGCAGCTTTCGGTCAGCTCGTAAACCTTGATGCCGAAGGGCGCCAGCGTTTCGGGCGTCACCTCGCCGCCGACCTTCATGCCATAGTTCCATCCGGCGAAATAGAAATCCGCATTGGCACCGAGCAGAACTTCCTTGGTCGGATATTTCGGCGACAGTTCGGGCAGCTCCTTCACACCATCACGAAGCTTCTCGTCCAGCGTCTTCCAGCCGGAAACGCCGGTATAGCCGACCATGCGGTCCTGCAGCTTCAGCGCCAGCATCATTTCGGTCAGATTGACGTCGTTGGAAATGGCGCGCTCCGGCACCTTGTCGAAGATGACGTCGCGATTGCAGCTGCGCACGGTCACGGGCTCGGCCAATGCGGCACCCGCGACGAATGTGCTGAGCACCAGGGCGACAGGCAGGGACATACGGAAGGACATGAAAGGCTCCGATCAACGAAGGGAAAACGTGAAACGATGAGGTTCTGCGCCGCCGGCATGGTGACTGATCGCGGCGACGCGAAATGCGGATGAAATGCGCTCTGCTGTCAGGACTTCCGCGGGCGAGCCAAGCCCGGTCAGCCGGCCGGAATCGAGCACTGCGATGTGCGTGGCGAAATCGGCCGCGAGGTTGATGTCGTGCAGCGTGGTGACGATCGTCAGCCCGAGGCTCTTCAGCAGATCAAGAATTTCGAGCTGGTGGCGTATGTCGAGGTGATTGGTCGGCTCGTCGAGAATGATCAGCTCAGGCTCCTGCGCCAGCGCGCGGGCAACCAGCGCCCGCTGCTTCTCCCCGCCGGACAGTGAGGCAAATTGCCGGGCCGCCAAGTGCTTGAGCTCCAGCCGCGCGAGCGTTGCTGCCGTCATCGCGTGGTCCTCGTCGCTCCAACGGCTCATTCCCTTGCGATGCGGAATGCGGCCCATCATCACAACGTCGCGAACGCTGAATGGAAAATCCCCCGGCGTTTCCTGCAAGACGACAGCGATCCGCTGCGCGGTTTCTCGCGGGCCGATCGACCAGAGATCGACACCGTCGAGACGTACCGCACCCTGCTGCGGCTTCACACCGCGATAAAGGCAGCGCAGCAGAGTCGACTTGCCGGCTCCGTTCGGCCCGATGATCGCCAGCCGATCCCCCGCAGCGACGGAAAGGCTGATATCATGGATGATCGGCCGGCCTCTCGGCGGCCCCCAGCTCACGCCATCGGCCTCAAGCCGAACGCTTTTCTCCACCATGGCTGCCTCCTACTGCAGAAGCGCCGAAAGGCGCTCAGAGGAGAGGATTGCCGCCGGAATGCGGGCGAGCGTCTTGCCGCCAAGCGTCTTCGGTCGCTCGGCCTCCCGCGTCAGGCCATCCGGCCGATCCCGATAGAGATGCGCAAAGGAGACGAGCGCACCGATGTCGGCCTCGCCCTCGATATCGCCGAAGAGATAGGTTGCCTTCGCGGTCGCCTGAAACGCGACCGTGCAGGGCCGTGTGCAGCCGGCCATGCAGACGCTGCCCGCGAGGCTGAAATCATCTGATAGTGCTGCGCCTGCCTGATC
>JAGWJK010001176.1 GCA_028865845.1 Rhizobiaceae bacterium | reverse complement strand
AGTGGCTTTATCTGCCATGCCTCACTCCACCACCGTTGCGGGGGCAGCGCCGGATTTCGACCGGCTTCCCAATTCTCCGTCACCCTAGCAGACGGCACCTTGAGACTGTGGCCATCATATCCGCCGTCCAACCGGGCGCTCTGCTGCAATGCGACATCGGCTCCGAAATTGGCGACAGGAATGGCGAGATCGCGCGAGAACGTAATCCTGGTCGAAATATCCCTTATATTTCCGTCTATTAAATATTCCGAAGCCAGGCGGTTATTTTCGCAGATCGCCTCGTCTCGATGACGCTTTGTCTCGATTGCGACAGACCGGTCGATAGCGGATTTCAGGGAGCGCGACGGCTCGCAGAAAGCGCTTCCAAGGCAGCAACCGCCCGTGCTGCATCCGAGGCCGGCACGAAGATATGATCGTGATAGTAGCCGGCGACGACATTGGCGCTGATGCCCTCGTTTCCGAGCGCGGTTGCGAAGGCCGCGGTCAGGCCGACAGCCTCAAGGGACGAGTGTACGTTGAGCGTGATCATCCGCATCGCCGGCTCGACCGGCAAGCCGGCCTGCCTCGCCATGTGCACAGGGACGATCAGCGTGACGCCCTCCTTCTCCTGAAACAACCCGACGGGTTGCAGATGCAGGTAACCCGCCAGCGCGGAAGCCGGCACGCTGCAAAAGGCGAATCCGCCGTCCACGAGATCGGGCTTCATGCTGGAGATCAGCACGTCGAGATCGGTGATCCCTGGCATCGTTCTCTTCCTTCCCTGCAAGAAACGGCCCCGAGCTTAAGCCCGGCTCAAGCTCGGCGATCTATCATTTGGCATCCAGACCCTCGTACCGAGTGCCGTTATGGTCAAGCTTAGATATTTCGACTCCAAGAAGCCCGCGGAACCCGAACCGGCGAAGCCGGCGACAGCGCATAGCGAATTCCTGCGGACCGGACGTATTTCCCGCGAACGAACCCATTGGCTTGCCGAAGAGCGACGCTACCTGACCTATGAGGAAGTGGCCGAACGAACGGCAGTCAAGCTGCAGAACGCCGGCCAGACGACGCTCGAACGGCTGAACAATTTTCATCAGTCGATCCGTTTTCCCAAACTGATCTTCCATCATACGCTGAAGGACACGCCGCACCTCGGCTATTGCCACGTGACAGCGGCGAGAACGCAATTCGCGCAGTATGAGACCGTCAACTGGGCGTTCTACATCGCCAATTTCTATGCTCGAATCGGCGAGAACGACAATTTCTTCGAGGATATCAGCCTGAAGTTCTCGCGGATGTATTTTGCCGTCGCCGTTCAGCCAGATGCCGAATCGCCGGAGAAGAAGCTGACGATCAATCGCGAGGTTCGCGGCCACGGCGTTCTCTTCCGCACGCACGACCCACAGGTCGCAATCCGCAACGTGCTTCTGCTCGGCGCCCGCAACGAACAGCTCCGCGACATCATTCGCCAGCTTTGACGATTGATCCTCTGAATTGAAAAGCCTAAATGGAGCGGAAGGCATCGTGATTGCCTTGCTGTAACCGGTCAGGCCATGGCGCGACACATCGATATTCTGAAAGAGCCGGAAGCGGCAATAAGCGCCGCCGTCAACACGCTTTCCGAGGGGCTGCCGATCGGCTTGCCGACGGAGACGGTCTATGGGCTCGCAGCCGACGCCACCAACCCGGCCGCCATTACCCGCATCTACGAGACCAAAGGCAGGCCGCGCTTCAACCCGCTGATCTGCCATATGAGCGATCTGGCCATGGCGGAACGCTACGCGATCTTCGATCCGATCTCGATGAAGCTGGCGGAAGCCTTCTGGCCGGGACCGCTGACGCTGGTCGTGCCGCTGAAGCCCGACAGTGGCATCCATCCGCTGGCGACGGCCGGGCTCGATACGGTCGGAATTCGCGTGCCGCAGGGCTTTGCCGGCGA
>JAGWJK010000105.1 GCA_028865845.1 Rhizobiaceae bacterium | reverse complement strand
GCAGCTCGGCGGCCTGAATGCGATCCACCCGGAAGGTTCTGATACCATCGCGCAGATGATCCCAGGTGACGAGGTACCAGACGGGCGCGCTCAAATAGAGAAATTGCGGTTCGATCCGACGGCTGGTGACGGAACCGTCCTGGGCGACATAGTCGATGACGACGTGGCGCTGCTCGAAGAATGCCTGCGATACAAGCGTCAGGTTGGCAGGGTTGGGCGGCACGTAGCTGCTGATGACGTTCTGCGTCGCCGGCGCGCCGACGATGATGCGGCGGCGCAGGCTGCGAATGCGGCCCTGATATCCTTCGGCGAAGGCGGCGGAGACTTTGCGCTTGATGGAGCTTAGATGTTGCAGCAGCAGCGGCGAGCCGACTTTCTCGGCGATGGTGATGCTGAGCAGCAGATCGATTGCTTCCATATGATCAAGATGCAGCCGGCCAAGCGACCAGCTGCGATGCAACTGCATGCCGCCACCGCGACCACGGTCGGCATCGATCGGCAGGCCGCTTTGACGCAGCAAAGCGATGTCCCGGTTCAAGGTGCGCAGGCTGACGCCCATTTCCGCTGCAAGCTCGGCGGCGGTCGCACTTTCGCGCTCACGCAAAAGTCCCTTCAGCTCTTCGAGCCGGTTCAGCCGTGTTCCATCCGCCGTGCGCGCCATCGGTGAAATATGCCGTTATCTGTCCTATTAGGCAATAGAGCGTGGCCGTCGCTTTTTTGATTGAGGGCAATAGGATGAGCGGAAGAGTGATGGAGTTTGCGCCGTTCCGGCTGAAGCCTGACGTGAGTGAGGGCGCGCTTTTGGCGGCGGCCTCAAGGATGCAGGAACGGTTTCTGAAGCAGCAGCCGGGTTATCTCGATCGCGAAGTCATGCGCGGGTGCGACGGCGGCTATGTCGATGTCATCTGGTGGCGTTCGCATGCGGATGCAGCGGCGGCCATGCCGAAGGTGCATGCGAGCCGGGACTGTCTCGATTATTTCGAACACATGCAGATCGACATTGCCAATGCAGGCACCAGCGTGCTGCATTTTGAGCAACTGCGCTAACCCAAGGGAAGAGAACATGGCGGAACGTCTCAAGGATCGGTTCGGTGCCGAAGTGCCGGCGCGGATCGCCGCGATGATCGCCGCCGTTCATCCGTCTTTCGACGGCGAAGGTTTCGTCGATGCCACGCTCCAAGGGTACGAGCCCCTGGAGCTCATGGACCGCGCCAGGGCAATCGCTCGTACCCTGAAGCAATTTCTGCCGGAGGATTATCCGGAAGCGATCGATATCCTTCTTCAGTCGCTTGGACCGGAGATGGACGGTAGCGACAGCTTCGGCATGACGCCTTTTCTCTATCTGCCGCACACGATTTTCGTCGCCGACAACGGCATCGATTTCTTCGAGCCATCGATGCGCGCGCAATATGAATTGACCAAGCGCTTCACGGCCGAGTTTTCCATTCGCAGGTTTCTTGACAAAAGGCAGGAAGAGACACTGGAGCGGCTGCGGCTCTGGGCCACCGATCCGAACGTTCATGTCCGCCGTCTTGTCTCAGAGGGCACGCGTCCGCGGCTGCCATGGGCACAGCGGTTGCGGGCGTTCCAGGTGGATCCGACGCCAGTCCTGGCGCTGCTGGACGTGCTCAAGGACGATCCCGAGCTTTATGTGCGCCGCTCGGTCGCCAACAATCTCAACGACATCGGCAAGGACCATCCCGCCATTCTCATCAGCACGGTACGCCGGTGGAGCGTCGATGCATCGCAGGAGCGTCAGCGCCTGATCCGCCATGCGCTTCGCTCGGCGGTCAAGCGCGGCGAGGCGGATGCGATCGGAGCGATGGGTTTCAGCGCTGCGGAGGATATTCGGGTGGGCAGCGCCGAGATATTTCCCGCAAGGGCCCAGATGGGCGATATCGTCCGCATCGGCTTCTCGTTGAAGAATGAGGGAGAGGCCGCCCAATCGCTGCTGGTCGATTTCGCCGTTCACTTCGTCAAGGCAAACGGTTCGGCAAGGCCAAAAGTCTTCAAACTAACTTCGATCTCGCTGGCACCCGGCGAAACGGCGCAGTTTTCCAAAGCCTTGCGACTGGATGACCTGACGACGCGCAAGCATTATCCGGGCCTTCACCGGGTTGAGGCGATGGTGAATGGCGTTGCCATGGGCGTTGGGGAGTTTGTGCTCGGCTAGTAGAACACGGTGTTTCCGAACATCTAGTGCTGCCGTTATGGAGTTAACTTTATTCGGTGGCGCTCATCATTGCTCTTAATGCGCCCGCCGTTGATTGATCCGCCGGAAAGAAGGATTCGATGGCAAGTTCCGAAAGCGTGACGTCGACAGGTGTTCCGAAGACGGTGGTCGTTGAGATGAAGGACAGACGCCCCGCATTCGTCATCAGTTCGAGCGGCACGGCGATGCCTGCATAGTCTCGATTTTGTCCTGGAGATCGTTGCGGTGCCGGAGACGTGTAGGCGATAAGCTCTTTCTGCAATTCAGTGAGCACGGGGTCGCCGGTCGCAGCGATCTGTTGGCGCAGCCGTTCGAGCAGATGCGTGCGCCATTCGGCAAGATTGAGAATATGCGGCGCCAGGCCATCCGGATGCAGGCTCAGCCTAAGGACGTTCACCGGCGGCTTCATTAATGTGACATCGGCGACACCGGACAGCAGTGGCGCGAGGGCGGCGTTGGCGGCAACAAGCGTCCAGTGCCGATCGATTGCGAGTGCAGGGAAGGGTTCGTGCCCCTTCAGCACGATGTCGATGGCGCGGCGTGCCGGCGCGAGCGCAGGATCGTCCAGGGAGCGCTCGGGGAAAACGGGCGCGAAACCGGCAGCCAGGAGCATCGGATTGCGATCTCGAAGCGGTACTTCCAGCCGCTCGGCCAGATGCATCAGCATTTCGCGGCTCGGAAGCGCGCGCCCGCTCTCGATGAAGCTGAGATGCCGCTGCGATATCTCGGCTTCAAGGGCGAATTCCAGCTGGCTCATGCGGCGGCGTTGCCGCCATTCGCGCAGATAGTCGCCAAGAGAACGGGCGGGCATCATCATGCTGCAGCCGGCATCTGATCGATGAAGCCATGCACCGTCTTCAGCCGTTCGCCGTCAAGAATGGCGAAATCCGTGCCCTTGATCAGCGGCTCGCCGCCTTCGGGGCCAAGATCCCAGGAGAAGCGGAGATTGTTGCCGAACCGATCGGCCGCACCGGAGAGCTTGAAGCGGAAGCCGGGAAAGCGGTCGTGCACGGCGGCGACCAGGGCGTCGATCTGGCCGTGTCCTTCACCGCTCATCAGCGGGTCGACATAGGTGCCGGTTTCCGTCCAGGCTTCGGCAATAAGGGCGCGGCGACGCTGAGCGTCCGTCTCGTTCCAGACGGCGAGGTAACGTTCGGCTATGGTTATCGCATCGGTCATGGGGTCAACTCCTTTGGATCGCCTGAACCATTCAAGCAAGGCGATCATCGGTGAGCCCATCATCACTATCAATTACGCGACACGTAATCAAAGCCGCCCTGGGATCAGAACCCCAGCCAGAGCCGAACCGGGTTGGTGGGATCGGCGAGCAGTTTGACCGCAAAGGCAATGCAGACGATCACCAGCAGCGGCTTGATCAGCCGCGCGCCGATGCGCATAGCAAGCCGAGAGCCTGCCTGGGCGCCGAGGAACTGACCGACACCCATGGTCAAGCCGACCTTCCACAGGATGACACCGGAAAAGATGAAGACGATCAGGCCGCCGAGATTCGATCCGAAATTCAGGAGTTTCGTGTGGGCCGTTGCCTTCAGCAGGCCGAAGCCGGCCAGCGTGACGAAGGCGAGCATCAGAAACGAGCCGGTGCCAGGGCCGAAGGCGCCATCGTAAAATCCGATCAGCGGCACGAAGGTGAAGCCGAACAGCATGGGGCTCATGCGGCGGTGTTTTTCGATATCGCCGAGATTGGGCTTGAACGCGAAATAAAGCGCGATCGCGATCAAGAGGAAAGGCAGGACGATGCGCAGGACATCGCCCGGCATTACGGTTGCAAGTGCCGCTCCCAACATGCCGCCGATAACGGCCATCAGCGCCATCGGCAATTGTTCGCGAAGCTGAACATGACCCTGGCGGGCATAGGCGATGGTCGCCGAGGCCGCGCCGCAGATCGATTGCACCTTGTTGGTGCCGAGCGTCTGCAACGGCGGGATGCCGGCGAGCAGCATGGCGGGCACCGTGATCAGCCCGCCGCCACCGGCGATCGAATCGACAAAACCGGCAAAAAAGGCGGCGGCGAACAGGAGAAGCAGAAGCTGAAGGGTGATGTCTTGCAAGTCGGGCACTCGGGGCATGGAAATCGAGGCATCTTCTTGCACCCGGAATGGGTGACGGCAATTGCACCTGGGACACACTCTGTGAAATTGACGTGCAAAGAGCGGGGGGATAGATGGCCTTTAAGGTGATAGCGCTCTTGCGCTTTGCCCCTCACCCTAGCCCTCTCCCCGTTGAAACGGGGAGAGGGGACGACGGAGCAGGTCAACCAGCCTTGGAAACGTGGCGACAGACAGATGCTCGATAGTTCCCTCTCCCCGCTTGCGGGGAGAGGGCTAGGGTGAGGGGCTGTCTGCGGAGCCAAAATCGCCGCGCACATGCCCAACGCGGTTCCCTAAGCAAGAGGCACTATTCCCATGCCGACACTCCCGAATGACGCCGAGGACCTTCCTGCCCGCCGCTATGTTCTCGGCCTCGGCTGTGAGCGAGGCACTAGTCCCGAGGATGTCCATGCGCTCGTCGAATGCGCCTTGCGGGAGATCGGGATCACGGCCGGGCAACTATACGCCGTCGCTTCGATCGATACGCGACGCGATGAGCCCGCAATCGTGGAAGTCGCCACTCGCCTCAACGTGCCGCTTCGCGTGCTCGACGCTGCGACACTGGAGCGCGAAACGCCGCGTTTGAAAAATCCATCGGACCTCGTTTTTGCTCGTGTCGGCTGCCACGGTGTTGCGGAAGCTGCGGCGCTTGCTGTTGCCGGCGCCAATGCTGAACTCGTGCTTCCGAAGATGAAATCCGGCTTTTCCACTGCCGCCAT
This sequence comes from Rhizobiaceae bacterium, assembly GCA_028865845.1. Taxonomy (GTDB): domain Bacteria; phylum Pseudomonadota; class Alphaproteobacteria; order Rhizobiales; family Rhizobiaceae; genus Rhizobium. Next base: position 4,293 of record JAGWJK010000105.1, on the reverse strand, counting down.
CGCCAGAATCGGCTGAGAATCGCTCATTTCCGGGCCGCGATTTCGTAATCTGTGACGAATTCGCGCAAAATCGCATCCGATATTGCGGAAATACTGGCTGCGGCTATGGTGAGGCATTTCGCCGGTCGCGGTACTCCCGTGCTCCGACGGCGTTGGGGCCGGATCGAAGAAATTGCGCGGCGATTTTCGACCAGGATCGTGTCCCATCAAGAAGGACAACAAGGAAAAATCATGCACAAGGTCATTTACGATACGGACCCGGGCGTCGACGACGCCATGGCGCTTCTCTTCCTGCATCGCCATCCGGATATCGATCTTCTCGGCATCACCACTGTTTTCGGCAATGCCTCCGTCGACACCACGACACGCAACGCTCTGTTCCTGAAGCGCGAATGGGGCATTCCTTGCCCGGTCGCGCGCGGAGCCAGCGTCACCTTCGATCCGTCGCGCAAAGAGCGTCCCTGGCCGACTTTCGTGCATGGGGAGAACGGTCTCGGCGATATCGAACTGCCGGCGACGATCGACCTGCCGACCGATCCGCGCCCGGCCTATCAGTTCATCATCGATACCGTCCGCGCCAATCCGGGCGAGGTGAGGCTGGTCGCCGTTGGCCGCATGACCAATCTAGCGCTGGCCTTGAAGCATGATCCCGAAATCGCCGGCCTGGTGAAGGATGTCGTCATCATGGGCGGTAACTTCTACGTGCCGGGCAATGTGACGCCGGTAGCGGAAGCCAATATCCATGGCGATCCGGAGGCTGCCGACGTGGTCATGACCGCGCCGTGGAAGGTCGTCGTCGTCGGCCTGGATGTGACCGCGATTACCACCATGAGCCGCACCTATCTCGGCGAGATGGCGAAGGCCGGTGGCCCTTCGGTTCAATTGCTGTCGGACCTGTCGCAATCCTACATCGATTTCTACAGCCATGCCGTCAAGGATGGCATGATGGTGCATGACAGCTGCGCCTGCGTATACGTCGTGGCGCCGGAGCTATTCGACACGATCGAGGGTCCTGTGAGGGTCGTCTGCGGCGGCATTGCCGACGGCCAGACGATCGTCAAGCCGAACGGCCGGCGTTTCCCGCCGAACGAATGGGACAATCTGCCGAGCCAGATCGTCTGCACCGGCATCCGCTCGCAGGAGGTCGTCGACCTGATCCGAGACGGTATTCTCGGCAAGACGAAGCACTGACATCGGATGGATAGCGGGTGGCCAGGCTGCCCGCTATTCCGGGCTTTTTCCCTTACTCTCTATAATTCGCAGCATTATCAGGTTGTTGTCGACATATTCTGGCAAATTGAATCCGGAACTTCATCTGTTGAATCCGCTTTTCGATCCCGCGGTTTCGTCGCCTTGAGCAAAGCCGATAGCGCTTCGCCTCCGCTGCAAGAGCCTGTTCTGTCCTATCATTGCGGGATGAAGTCGGCGGGCGCGTCAGGATGGCGTTATCCCGTTCTCAAGATTGCAATTTTTGCCGCTCGGGCATAGGACAGATGGGATGAATGATACGATGTTTTCCAATCTGCCGGCGCTGGAGCCGGGTTCCGTGTGGCTGGTCGGCGCGGGACCGGGCGACCCCGGATTGCTCACCCTTTTGGCTGCCAAGGGTTTGGCGGAGGCGGATATCATCGTCCATGACGCGCTCGTCAATGAGGACTGCCTGAAGCTCGCCCATCCGGGTGCCGTGCTCGAATATGCCGGCAAACGCGGCGGTAAGCCGTCTGCCAAGCAACGAGATATTTCCCTGCTTCTCGTCGAATTGGCACGAGCAGGAAAACGGGTGCTGCGGCTGAAGGGCGGCGATCCCTTCGTGTTCGGACGCGGCGGCGAGGAGGCCCTGACCTTGGTCGCGCATGGCATCCCGTTCCGCATCGTACCGGGAATCACGGCGGGAATCGGTGGTCTTGCCTATGCCGGTATCCCCGTCACCCATCGCGACGTGAATCATGCCGTGACCTTCCTTACCGGTCATGATTCCTCCGGCGCCGTGCCGGATGCCATCAATTGGGAGGCGATCGGCAAGGGCTCGCCTGTGATCGTCATGTACATGGCGATGAAGCATATCGCCCAGATCAGCGCCAGTCTCATCGCTGCGGGCCGGTCCGCCGATGAACCCGTCGCCTTCGTCTGCAATGCCGCGACGCCCGCGCAGCAGGTGCTGGAAACGACCTTGGGTCGGGCCGAGGCGGATGTTGTCGCATCCGGGCTGGAACCGCCGGCGATCGTGGTCGTGGGCGAGGTCGTGCGACTGCGTCCCTCGCTCGATTGGCTTGGCGCTCTCACCGGACGCAAGCTCCTGCCGGAGACGGAAGGCCGAGCACTTGCCGGGCACAAGGTGCCGGCATGAGCGGCCTGCTGATTGCCGCGCCCGGCTCGGGCTCCGGCAAGACGACCATTACTCTCGGTCTGCTGCGGGCTTTGCGAAAGAAGGGGATTGCGGTGGCGCCCGGCAAGGCCGGCCCCGATTACATCGATCCGGCGTTTCTCTCGGCCGCAAGCGGCGCAACCTGCCTCAATTTCGATCCCTGGGGGATGCGCCGCGAGTTGATTTCGGCCAATTCCGCGCTTCATCGCGCCGGCGGCCGCATGCTGATCATCGAGGCGATGATGGGGCTTTTCGACGGCGCGGCCGATGGCTCCGGCACGCCGGCTGATCTGGCCGCGTTTCTTGGACTTTCGGTCGTGCTCGTCGTCGATGTCTCGCGCATGTCGCAATCGGTGGCCGCGCTCGTCAGCGGTTTTGCCAATTTCCGCGCCGACATCCGCATTGCCGGCGTCATCCTCAATCGTGTCGGCAGTGATCGGCACGAGGCGATGCTGCGCCGTGCATTGGAGCCGGTGCGCATTCCGATCGTCGCCATCATCCGCGGCGATAAGGGCCTCACCCTGCCGGAGCGGCATCTCGGGCTCGTTCAGGCCAGTGAACATGCGGGCCTGGAAGCATTTATCGAGCATGCGGCCGAGGCATTGTCGGCGGCATGCGATTTCGATGTGCTGCTTCGCGCGGCCAACCAGAATGTCGTTCGTCCGTCGGCGGCCAATATCGCCCGGCTGCTGCCGTTCGGCCAGCGGATCGCCGTGGCGCGCGACATCGCCTTTGCCTTCAGCTATGAGCACATGTTGCTCGGCTGGCGCCGCCGTGGAGCGGAGATTTCGTTTTTCTCGCCCTTGGCGGACGAAGAGCCGGCGGCGGATGCGGATGCGATCTATCTGCCGGGCGGCTATCCGGAATTGCATGCCGGCCGTCTCGCCGAGGCCAGCAATTTTCGCGCGGCAATCAAGACGGCTGCGGAACGAGGCGTGCGCATCTATGGCGAATGCGGAGGCTACATGGTGCTGGGAGAAGGGCTTGTCGATGCCACGGGCATGCGCCATGAAATGCTGGGCCTGCTGCCTGTTGTCACGAGCTATGAACGGCGCCAACGGCATCTCGGTTATCGTGTCGTGACGCCGCTTGCCGGTTCCATGTTCGACCATCCGATGACCGCGCACGAGTTTCACTATTCGACCATCGTGTCGGAGGGTGAGGGGGAGAGGCTGTTTTCCGTGGCGGACGCGCTTGGCACCGATCTCGGCGCGGCCGGCCTGCGCCGCGGCGGCGTTTCCGGCTCCTACATGCACCTGATCGACCTTGCGGGTGATCCAGCATGAAAAAGATTGCCCATGGCGGCGGCATCACGGCTGCGGCGCAGCTTTATGGCGGTCGTCCGCAGGATTGGCTCGATCTTTCGACCGGCATCAACCCCAATCCCGTCGTCGTGCCTGATATTCCCGTCTCGGCATGGCACCGATTGCCGGATCAGTATCTGGTCGATCGGGCGCGAGAGGCGGCCCGCAACTATTATCGCAGCGGCGATATCCTGCCGTTACCCGTTCCCGGCACGCAATCCGTCATCCAGCTTCTGCCGCGGCTGAAGCCGGTTGCCAACGCCGCCATCCTGTCGCCGACCTATGGCGAATATGCCAGGGCCTTTGCGCTTGCGGACGCGCCCGCCGTTGCGTTGCGGGCGCTGGATGATCTCTCCAGCGAAAGCAGGCTCGTCGTCGTCGTCAATCCGAACAATCCCGATGGGCGGCTTTTCCCGATAGAGCGGCTGCGCAGGCTGCATGACGAGTTGCGCGAACGTGGCGGTTTCCTCATCGTCGACGAGGCTTTCGGCGATATGGCGCCCGAAGGTAGCCTTGCGCCTTATGCCTCCGAGATGCCGAACCTGATCATCTTCCGGTCCTTCGGCAAGTTTTTCGGATTGGCCGGCCTTCGCCTCGGCTTCGTCATCGCCGAGCCGACGATTC
>JAGWJK010000104.1 GCA_028865845.1 Rhizobiaceae bacterium | reverse complement strand
CGTCTTGCGGCTGTTCCAGAGATAGAGCAGCGACAGCGCCGGGTCGGTTTCGTCGAAAGCGGCCCTCCGGTTCGTCGGCCAAAAGGCGATGTTCGGCAGTTCAAGTTCCCGCTGCAACCCCGCGCCGGGCTGGAACCGGTTGCATGTAAACGTGCCGGTAGACGTCCGCTTGAAGAGATAGCGTTCGGCAAGCTCCTTGGTGGTGAATTCGATCTGCGCGATCTGTCCGGCGAGATGCCCCATGTAATAGCGACCGAGTGGCCCATCCTTTCCGCCGAACAGCTGCGGAAACGAGACCTGGAGGTTCAAAAGCAGGCGCGTATTGCCCCTGCCGCCGCAGGCAAGCACATAGCGATCGGCGCAGACATCATAGGAACTGCCCCGGCAGTTGACCGATATGGATTGCAACCGTCCTTCCACCGCATCGAACGCCAGTGCTTTGACCCGGGCATCCAAGGCGACGAAGAGGGTCTTCGAAGACGCGAGTTCGGCCCTGTTGGCTCTGGCCGTGTTGCGGATTCGTGTCCAGGTCTCTCGGGATATGGGAAAAGCGGTGTCCGTATCCGGCTCCGGTCGCTCGCTGCTGATATTGCTACTCAGAAGAGCCCGCGCGCGCGCATAGAAGGGCGAAATCTCCTCGTGGGCAATCGGCCAGCCGGAGTGGGCGACATAGTCCCTTGGTTCGAAGTCGATATCATCGAGCTCGACGCATTGGCCGCCCCATCGCTCGGACGTGCCGCCAAGCCCTGTGGCCGAAGTGACGTGGTCCGCGGCGTGATGAAGATCGTCGCCGATGTCGAACCCCGTGTCGTTTTGCTGCGGCCGTTTCGATTGTTTCGGCCCGGCCTCGATCAGTAACGCTCGCATGCCACGCCTGCTCAACTCCAGTGCGACGGCGATACCCACCGGGCCTGCACCGACGACGCACACGTCGAACTCCTGTTGAAACACCTCTGGACCGACAAACATCTACACCCCCACTTTCGACCTAATGTCCTGCTGGCATCAGCCGCAATCGCCTATCCCCTTGGCATTGCAGATTGGTCTCGGCGCGATCGTCAGCGGATTGAAGATGGAGACCCGGACCTGCGAAGCACGCTAATGATTTAGAATTTGCGGGACAATTTCCCATAAAGTAGAATGAAATCAGGGCGTCGCTTTGAGCAAAAGTATTAGTTTCAGCTTTGCGGGATAGTTTTGTGGGTAAAGATATTACCCATGGCATAGTTCATCATGCGATGTTTCCTGCCTGTTTCGGAGAACGCGGTTTTTGCCAGGCACAGCTCAAACCACGCGTCGGATCTGCCTTGAGACCCAACCGCGCCGCTCGACCGAACGCCGAGACTGTTCCAAAAATGAGCGCGTCAGGATGCGACACGCTGGTGTGGATGTTGACCGCCGGTTTACCCTCGTGCGCGCATCCGCCTTTTCATCCCGATATCGCCACCCTACCTCACGCCCTGCAATGAAGGAGGAGGAGACATGAAGTCTACCGCGAAAGCCCTGGCGCGAAATGATCTGGTTCGCACGGAAGATCTTGTCGATGCCGTTGATTTTCTTCAGAAAAAAATCACGGAAACGAACATATCAGGCCACCCGGCATCGTTCGTGGTCTATCGATCGAAAGTCGTCATGGAGATGGCGCTGAGAATCCGAACGCAACGCAGCTAGGGTAAGCCAAGCTGCTGTCATTCGAGGATGCTCCACGGACTGCCAGCTCCAGTCCTGCCGCTTTGAGGCCCTACACGTCCGCCCTGCCGACGGAAAACTCCGGTTACGCCGCCCATCGCGCGGCGTAACCCGATCTCCTTGCTTCGCTATTTCATCACGGCGCGCAGCGGTATGGTCAGCTTCTTGAAGCCGGAGCGCAGCATGTCGTGTTTCGTCTTGGGATTCTTGTCGGCGAACATGCCGATGATCGACATCTTCAGCTTGTCGCGCCATGCGGACTTGCCGGGCGGTGTCGGCTTCAGGCCGACGCGGCGCAGCAGATAGTTCATCTGGTAGGTGGCGGCCTGCTGGTCGCACTCGCGCACGCAGAAATGGATGCCGAGGGCGATGGAATAGATATCGCCGTTCTTGAAGGCATGCGGCGCTTTCGACGGATGATGCACGCCGGTCCCCTGGTTCAGCGCGTAGACAGTCGCCTTGGCCTGCTTCTCCACCGTGTATTTGGCGGCGTTGAGGTCGCCGGCGTAATATTTCTCGATTTCCTTTTCCTGCAGCACCGAGCGGTCGTTGGCGTCCCAGATGTTGGCGGTGCGGTTGCCGTGCACCTGGAAAAGGAACGTCGCCTCGTGGTCGATGTGATAGGGCGTCACGGCATTCGGCGATGCTAGGAAGATATAGGCGTCCTCCCAGGTGACGTCTTCGCGGCGGCAACCGGTATCGGATAGAATTTCGGACATCAGCTGGTCGAGCAGCGCCCGGTATTCGGGGTCGCGCTGGACGCTATAGAGAAGAACCCAGGAGCCGGATTCGGCGAGGTTCGAGATGGCTTCGTTGACGCTCTCGACTTTCTCGTTCAGCGGCACTGCCCAGCCGGCGTCCACCGGCGCGCCGCCGGCCTGCCAGCGCACGCTGCGCGTGGTGGTGTCGGCAAGCAGCGTTTTCGCCAGTTCCGCAAGGCGCGGAAGTGAAAACAAGCGGTGTCCGACAAGGTTGTGGCTGAATTGAAACGACTTCTTGTTGAAATCACTTCGGAAGGCATTCGGCTTTGCCTCGATATTTTGCGTAGTTTGCGGAATGGTCTTTGTCGCTGCTGCTGTCGGCATGATTGGGCCCCCTAAACAATGGCGCAGTTCACAGAAATTCTCACGAAACTGTGATGCTGTGTCACTTTCTTGTCATCTAGTCCAAAGGGGGAAGCACATCCTACGATTGGCGCAGCTCCCTCCCAAATCGGGTGTGTCGGCCGGACGATGCAACTATCTCGATCTTTTGGGGTATAAAGGTACCGACCGTCGCGATTTTCACTCCGGCCGGAGCTTGGTCAGCTCTCTTTCGGGGGAATTCGTATGGGCTGTTATCGTCGCAATCCTGGAGGGAGAGGAAAGATGGGCGCCGGTTTCAGCAATGAATTTTTCGACGAGTTCGGATCGTGGGCTCTGGGGTCTTGCCTCCGATTTGCGCGACTATGCCGCCAAACTCGGCGCCAGCTGCGAAGCCGCCGCCGATCTTCGCGGATTGGGCCAGCTGATCCTGGATCGCATGGAGTTGATAAAATGCCTGATCGTCGTCGCCCTCGTGGAGCACGATCGGCGAATGAGCGTCTTTATTGCCGGTTGCCCGTCGTCACGCCGCCATCACAGATGAACTCTGCGCCGGTGGAATAGGACGAGGCGTCGGACGCGAGGAAGAGAACCATTTCGGCGACCTCGCGGCCGGTTCCGAGCCGGTTGATCAACTGCCTCGCAGCAAAGGCGTCGATCGCAGCCTGATCGTAGAAATCGTCAAGCATCGGCGTCTCGATCAAGCCGGGATGCACCGAGTTGACGCGAATGCCATAGGCCGCAAATTCGTTGGCCGCGACCTTCGTCATGCCGCGAACGGCAAATTTCGAGGCGACATAGGCGATATTGTTGGCCGGGCCGCGAATGCCTGCGGTCGAGGAGATATTGACGATGCTGCCGCCGCTATTCTTCATCAGCCGCACGGCAGCCTTCATGCCGAGGAAGACGCCGGTCTGGTTGACCGCGATCACCTGTTCGAACAGGTCGAGCGACGTATCCTCGATCCGCGCACGTTTCAAAATCGCGGCATTGTTGACGAGGACATGCAGGCCGTCGAATTCCCGCTCGATCGTGGCGACGGCCTCGTTCCAGTCGGCCTCGCGGGAGACGTCGAGCGGCACGTAGAGGCCGCCGATCTCCTGGGCCAGCTTGCTGCCTTCCTCATGCAATACGTCGCCGAGCACGACCTTCGCGCCTTCGGCTGCAAACAGCCGTGCTTCCTCGGCTCCCATTCCGCGGGCACCGCCCGATATCAGCGCCACCTTGCCATCCAGCCGTCCCATGACCTGCCTCCGCATCGCTTTGCATTTCGTGGCTGGCAATAAGGCACGGCGGAACGAGAGCCGGCAAGGCAATCACCGAAAAATGAAGAGAAATAAGACCGCTAAGGGCTTTTAGCAGTCGCCCTCGACACACGGCATGACATACTCAAAGTTACGCCAGCAACCTCCGGTATAATGCGGACCTTTTCCGATACAGGTCCGTCATCGAAGTTTGAGAATAGGTTCATGCCCCTGAAATAATCGCGCCGCAAACAGCCTCCCGTAAAAGCGAGGTTGTCATGAGCCGCAAGAATGTACTTCTGATCGTCGTCGACCAGTGGCGGGCCGATTTCATTCCGCATCTGTTGCGGGCCGATGGCCGTGAGCCGTTCCTGAAGACGCCGAACCTTGACCGGCTTTGCCGGGAAGGCGTCACCTTCCGCAATCACGTGACGACCTGCGTGCCCTGCGGTCCCGCCCGCGCCAGCCTGCTGACCGGCCTCTATCTGATGAACCACCGCGCCGTGCAGAACACGGTGCCGCTGGACAGCAGGCATTTCAATCTCGCCAAGGCATTGCGCGGCGTCGGCTATGATCCGGCGCTGGTCGGCTACACGACGACCGTTCCGGACCCGCGCACGACCTCGATCAACGATCCGCGTTTCCTGGCGCTCGGCGACATGATGGATGGCTTCCACTCCGTCGGCGCCTTCGAGCCGAACATGGAAGGCTATTTCGGCTGGGTGGCACAGCAAGGCTTCGATCTGCCGGAAAACCGGCCCGATATCTGGCTTCCGGAAGGCGAGGATGCCGTGGTCGGGGCAACCAATCGCCCGTCACGCATTCCGCGCGAATATTCCGATTCCACTTACTTCACCGAACGGGCTCTCACCTATCTGAAGGGTCGTGCCGGCAAGCCGTTCTTCCTGCATCTCGGCTATTACCGTCCGCATCCGCCCTTCGTCGCCTCAGCACCTTTTCATGAAATGTATCGCCCGGAGGACATGCCGGCCCCGATCCGCGCCGCCGATCCGGAGATGGAAAGCGCGCAGCATCCGTTGATGAAATTCTACATCGACAGCATCCGCCGCGGCTCCTTCTTCCAGGGTGCCGAAGGCTCCGGCGCGACGCTGGACGAGGCCGATATCCGCCAGATGCGCGCCACCTATTGCGGCCTCATCAGCGAGATCGACGATTGCCTCGGCCAGGTGTTTGCCTATCTCGACCAGACCGGCCAGTGGGACGACACGCTGATCATCTTCACCAGCGATCATGGCGAACAGCTGGGCGATCATCATCTGCTCGGCAAGATCGGCTACAACGACGAGAGCTTCCGCATCCCGCTCGTCATCAAGAACGCCGGCGACAACCCGCAGGCCGGCAGCATCGAGGAAGCCTTCACCGAGAGCATCGACGTCATGCCGACCATTCTTGATTGGCTCGGCGGCGATATTCCGCGCGCCTGCGACGGCGAGACCTTGCTGCCGTTCCTGAAGGGCGAACGTCCGGACAACTGGCGCACGGAACTGCACTACGAGTACGATTTCCGCGACGTGTTTTATTCCGAGCCGCAGCCGGTTCTCGGCCTCGATCAGAACGACTGCAGCCTCTGCGTCGTGCAGGACGAGCGCTACAAATACGTCCATTTCGCTGCGCTGCCGCCGCTGTTCTTCGACCTTGCGCACGATCCTGACGAATTCGTCAATCTCGCCGACGATCCCGCTCATGCGGCGCTCGTGCGCGACTACGCCCAGAAAGCCTTGTCCTGGCGGCTGAAGCACGCCGACCGGACACTCACCCACTATCGCTCGGGTCCCAAGGGCCTGATCGAACGCGACCGATAAGCATTACCGAACTCCCAATAGTCGAACTGAACTCAAGGAGCTATTTTCATGGTCAATATTACCCGTCGTGACGCGCTCGGCATGGCGACTGCCGCCGCCGGCTCGCTCATCCTGCCGCGATTCTCGATCGCCCAGGCCGACAACCGCCCGTCGATCACCATCGCCGTGCAGAAGATTTCCAACACCAATACGATGGACCCGCTGCGCGAACAGTCGAATGTCGGCCAGCGCATCTTCAATTCGTCGCTCTGGGAAGGCCTGATCGGCCTGAACTGGCTGAGTGGTCTCACCGCACGCCCGGAACTCGCCACCGAATGGCGCCGTATCGACGACAAGACCGTCGAGCTCAAGCTGCGCCAGGGCGTCAAGTTCCACAACGGCCAGGAACTGACGGCAGAAGACGTCGCGTTCTCCTTCAGCAAGGAACGCATGTTTGCCGACACGCAGCCGAGCGCCGGCAAGACCATCTATGTCAACGAAACCAACCCGATCCGCAACCAGGGCAAGGAACTGCCCCCGGAAGTGCCGGCGACCGCCCGCCGTTTCTGGCCGGCTCTGCAGGGCGTCGAGATCGTCGACAAGTACACCGTCCGTTTCGTCAACGGTTCGCCCGACGTCACCATGGAAGGCCGTCTTTCGGTCGTTGCCAGCGCCATTGCCAGCCGTCGCGGCTGGGAAGACGCCAAGAGCTATCTCGACTGGGCCCGCGCGCCGATCACCACCGGCCCTTATCGCGTCGCCGATTTCAAGCCGGACACCTATCTGGTCTATGAAGCGCATGACGAATACTGGGGCGGCCGTCCGCCGCTGAAGCAGATCCGCTTCGTCGAAGTCCCGGAAGTCGCTTCGCGCGTCAACGGCCTGCTGTCCGGTCAGTACCAGTTCGCCTGCGACATCCCGCCGGACCAAATCCAGGGCATCGAAAAGAACGCCGCATTCGAAGTCCAGGGCGGCACAATCACCAACCACCGCCTGACCGTCTTCGACAAGAACCATCCGCAGCTTGCCAATCCGCTGGTTCGCCGCGCCTTCACCCATGCCATCGACCGCCAGGCGATCGTCGATTCGCTGTGGTCCGGCCGCACCGTGGTTCCGGCCGGCCTGCAGTGGGACTTCTACGGCGACATGTTCGTCAAGGGCTGGACCGTTCCGGAATACAATCCCGACATGGCGCGCCAGTTGCTCAAGGAAGCCAACTACAAGGGCGACGTGATCCCCTATCGCCTGCTCGACAACTACTACACCAACCAGACGCCGACGGCGCAGATCCTCGTGGAGATGTGGAACCAGGTCGGCCTCAACGTCGAGATCGCCATGAAGGAAAACTGGCAGGCGATCCTGGAAAAGACCCCGACGCGCGCCGTGCGCGACTGGTCGAATTCGGCAAGCTTCAACGATCCGGTCTCCTCCATCGTCGCCCAGCACGGCCCGAACGGCCAGCAGCAGCAGGTCGGCGAATGGACCAATCCGGAGATGAACACGCTCTCGACCTTCCTGGAAACCAGCACCGATCGCGCCAAGCGTCATGACGCTTTCGCCCGCATGCTGCAGATCTGCGAACGCGAAGACCCGGCCTACACGATTCTGCACCAGAATGCGGTGTTCACTGCCAAGCCGAAGGCGCTCAAGTGGAAGGCTGCTTCGGCCTTCGCGATGGACTTCCGTCAGGGCAACTGGGCCTAACGATATCGCCGGGCCGGGGGCGAAACGCCTCCGGCTCGTTTTTTATTTCAGTCGCCCGAGCGGGAGAAGGAGGCAGCAATGCCACTCGTGGAAATCTCCGATCTGACGGTCGCCTTCAGCGGCACCCAGGTTCTGCACGGTATCGATCTTGCCATCGAAAAGGGCGAGGCCGTCGGTCTCGTCGGTGAATCCGGCTGCGGCAAGTCGGTGACCTGGCTTGCCGCGCTCGGCCTCCTGCCGGGCAAGGCGACGATTGCCGGCAGCGTCCGCCTCGGCGAACAGCAGCTCGTCGGCGCCTCGCGCACAGCGCTCGAAAGCGTCCGTGGTCGCCGCATCGCCATGATTTTTCAAGACCCCTCCAGCTCGCTCAATCCGGTCATCCGCGCCGGCCGGCAGATCGCCGAGGCCGTCGAGCTGCATCGCGGCCTGACGGGAAAGGCCGCACGCTTCGAAACCATCCGGCTGATGGAAATGGTCGGCATTCCGGATGCGGCGCGTCGCTTCGACAATTTTCCGCATGAGTTTTCCGGCGGCCAGAACCAGCGCCTGATGATCGCCATGGCGCTTGCCGGAAATCCCGATCTGCTGGTGGCCGACGAGCCGACCACCGCGCTGGATGCCACCATCCAGGCGCAGATCCTCGATCTGCTTATTTCCATCCGGGCCGAGACCGGCATGGCGATCGTTTTCATCAGCCATGATCTCGGCGCCGTCTCGCAGGTCTGCGAGCGTGTCTGCGTCATGTATGCCGGCCGCATTGTCGAGAAATGCTCGACGGAAGCGCTCTTCAGGCAGCCGCGCCATCCCTATACCCGCGGCCTGTTCGACGCGATCCCACGTCTGGATGGTGGCCGGGAGCGCATGGTGCCGATCCCAGGCACGGTGCCGCAACCTGGCCGCCTTCCGGGCGGATGCGCCTTCGCACCGCGCTGCGGCCACACCTCGGAACTCTGTCACAACAGCCTGCCGCAGCTGCTCGCGCTCGATGGCGGCCGCGAAGCCGCCTGCTTCCATCCGATTACCGAAAGCATCGTCGCGCTAAGCGCGAACACAGCCGAAAATCGTCAGGGAGCAACGGTATCGTGACCACGGATCCGATGATCGAGGCAACCGATCTTACCAAGACCTATTTCTCCCGTCGCGGCCTCCTCGGCCGACCGACTGCGGTCCATGCCGTCGACGGCGTTTCACTTGCCGTGGCGGCGGGAACGACGCTTGGCATCGTCGGCGAATCCGGTTCCGGCAAATCCACGACCGGCCGGCTGCTGCTTGGTCTGGAACCACCCTCCGCCGGCCAGGTGCGTTTCGATGGCCAGCCGATGCCGGCGCTCGAGACCGCCGCCTGGCGCAAATACCGCGCCCGCATGCAGCTCGTCTTCCAGGACCCGCTTGCGGCCCTGGATCGTCGCCTGACCATCGGAGCGCAGATCGGCGAGCCGCTCGCCATCCATAACATCGGCACCGAAGCCGAGCGCCGCGACCGCGTTACGAGCCTCATCCAGGCCGTCGGCCTGCGCCGGGATCAGGAGAGCAGCTATCCGCATGAATTGTCCGGTGGCCAGCGCCAGCGCGTGGTCATTGCGCGGGCGATCGCCAGCGATCCGCAGTTGCTGGTCTGCGACGAGCCGGTCTCGGCCCTTGACGTTTCGATCCAGGCACAGGTGGTCAATTTGCTGCGCGACCTCCAGGAAACGCGCGGCATCACCATGGTCTTCATCAGCCATGACTTGAAAGTGGTGCGCAATGTCTCCGATCGCGTTGCCGTGATGTATCTCGGTCGCATCGTAGAGGAAGCTTCTTCTGAAGAGATTTT
>JAGWJK010001175.1 GCA_028865845.1 Rhizobiaceae bacterium | reverse complement strand
CAAGCGCCTGACCGCCCTGAACGAAATGCTGGTGACGGCGCAGCAAAGGACGATCGAAGCGAAAGCGCGCGCGGACGCTGCAGACAAGCTGAGCTTCGACGATGCGGTTTCTACGGGCACCGCCGGCAACACGGGGTCGGCTACCACTACCTCCAATTCATTGAGCAGCCTGCGCCAGCAATATGCGACCCTCGCCGCTTCCGTCGGCAGCCTGCAGAGCCAGCTCGGCGCGCGTCATCCCCGCCTGCTTGCGGCGAAATCCTCGCTCGACAGTCTTGCCGGCGAAATCCGCAGCGAAATGCAACGGCAGCAGACCGCTACCCGCGGCGATTACGAGCAGGCGCAGAAGGCCGAGCAGGACATCGGCAAGGAACTGGCGGTGCAGAAGGCCTCGCAGCTCAACACGTCCGGCAAGCTTGTCGAACTCAATGAATTGCAGCGCAAGGCAACAGCCGCCCGCGATGTCTACGAAGCATTGCTGAAGCGCTCGGGCCAGACCAGCGATGCGCAGGATCTGTCGCAAAGCAATATTCGCGTCATCTCGCCGGCCGAGCCGCCGCTCACCGCGGACGGTCCCGCAAGAAAGGTGATGATGATCGCCGGGTTGATCGGCGGCGGCCTGTTCGGCATGGGCCTCGGCATGGCATTTGCCATCGTCCTTAGCCTGTTCCGGCATCCGGTACTCCGCAGCTATTTTGGAAAGTGATTGCCACTCTCACCTGAGGTGCCGGTTTTCCTCTCAAGATCGGGGATGCAATTGCGTGTCGGCTGATCTAAAAGTGAATTCCCGAGGAGGATGATTGCCTTTTGCTAATAGAAGCGGCAAGACAATCATATTGTGCCGGATACGACAGGGTAGACAATTTATGCGTGAGAAGCGGGCTGCCGTTCCGTTGAAAGACACCTGGGGGACTTGACCGATGGTGCCAGCGGATAAGCTTGTTCTGCCGTTTCTCGCGCTGCCGCGCAGCACCAAGCGTGCTCTGGCGTTGCTGGTCGACGCCAGCCTCTGTGTGTTGACGGTCTGGTTTGCCTATTGTTTGCGCCTGGACGACTGGGTCATCCTGGAGGGTGTCGAATGGTTGCCGGCCATCGTCTCCCTGCTGGTCGCCATTCCGATTTTCATCGTCCTCGGCCTCTATCGCGCGATCTTTCGTTATGCCGGCATGTCGGCTTTCATGACGGTGGTAAAGGCGGTGGCGATTTATTCGTTGGCCTTCATGACCATTTTTACCGCCATCAGCGTGCCCGGCGTGCCGCGCACTGTCGGCATCCTGCAGCCGCTGCTGTTGCTGATCGCCATCGGCCTGTCGCGGATGTGGACGCGCTATTGGCTCGGAAATGCCTATCAGCGGCTGCTCAACCGTAACCAGCTCGCCAAAGTGCTGATCTATGGCGCTGGCTCCTCCGGTCGGCAGCTCGCCGGCGCGCTCGCCAACAGCGCCGAATTGAACGTCGTCGGCTATCTCGATGACGACCGGCATCTGCACGGCAGCATCATGGGTGGCCTGCCGATCTACGATCCCGTCGATCTGCCGGCGCTTTCGGTTTCAAGCGACATCCACGAGGTGCTGCTTGCCATGCCGAACGCTACGCGCCAGCGCCGCAACGAAATCCTCGAGCTGATGCGCAAGGCGCGCGTGACGGTGCGCACCATGCCAGATCTCACCGCACTGGCGCAGGGCCGTGTCGCCGTCTCCGATCTTCGCGAGCTCGACATCGAAGACCTGCTCGGCCGCAACGTCATCGCGCCGGACCAGGCCCTCGTCGACAAGAATATTCGCGGCAAGGTCGTCATGGTGACCGGTGCCGGCGGCTCGATCGGCAGTGAGCTTTGCCGCCAGATCCTTAAGAACGACCCATCCTGTCTGCTGCTGGTCGAGCAGAACGAGTTCGGCCTCTATGCCATTCACGGCGAATTG
>JAGWJK010000103.1 GCA_028865845.1 Rhizobiaceae bacterium | reverse complement strand
GATGACGCGGCCAGCAGAGATCGATTGGCTCTATCACGGACTTGCCCGTTTCTTTCCCGCGGAATGGGCTCGTTTCAGCGCCGCCGCTCCGAATGCGGCCCAAGGCGGCGATCTGGTCTCGGCCTATTATGATCTCCTGAGAAATCCAGACCCGGCGGTGCATATCGAGGCCGCGCAGGACTGGCATGAATGGGAAGCCGCTTCCATTCTCGTCGACCCCCGCGCATCGCTCTCCCGGCAATGGTCGGATCCTCGCTACCTGACAGCGAGGGCGCGCATCATCACTCACTATTTCCATCATCGCGGCTGGCTCGCGGACGAACAGATCTGGCGGGACGTCGGCCGGCTGTCCGCCATTCCGTGCACGCTGATCCAGGGACGGCTGGATCTTGAGGCGCCTCTGATCACGGCCTGGGAACTCTCGCAGGCATGGCCTTCGGCACGATTGATCATCGTTCCGAATTCCGCACACTCGCCCGCGACATCCGAAATGATGGCCGCGATCACCGAGGCAACGGACGCTTTCCGCTCGATCGGCTGAATTCCCGAAAAAAAATCAAAAAATTTTTCGGCGCTGTTTTTCCCGAAATGGCACGGTTTGGCCGAATCCTCGATGTTTCCGAGGCAGCGATCCTGTGTCGATATGGGACAGTTTTGCTTTTTTCGTCTTCGACTTTAGCGCAGACCCGTTTTGGCGCACGTTCCCGCTTCGAAACAAAATCGTTGAAAAACAAGATGATGAGACGTTTGCTATGGCAATCCGCCAGCTTTCGAAACACTCAAATTTTAGTCGAATTTGCAGAAAAATCGGCTCAAGTTTTCGTCGCATTTTAGGACAATTAGATCTGCATTTGAATCAACTAAGTACTTAATTTGACTACGTAATTTTGCGGTGGATAAAAAACTCGATGGCATGTTGATCCCATAAAACAGGGACAACGGACATGAGCTTTCAACTTCTTCTTCGCGGCTATGCCGTCGCAGCAATTTGTACATTCGGCTTTCTCGGTTTCGCCCATGCGACGCCGGCCAACATGACCATCACGGGCGATGCCGCTCCGCCGATCGGTCACTACGAGTTCTGCAAGGAAAACCCGAAGGAATGCGCTTATGCGGGTGGCGATGCCGGTCCGGCCATTCTCGATCAGGATCGCTGGAAGACGATCCTGAAGATCAACTACACCGTCAACACGACGATCAAGCCGATGACCGACATGGATCTATACGGCGTCGAGGAAAAATGGGCGATCCCGACCTGGGCAGGCGATTGCGAAGACTATGCGCTGCTGAAGCGCAAGGAGTTGATCGACGCCGGCTTCTCCCCTTCGGATGTGCTGATGACCGTCGTTCTGCAGCCGAATGGCGAAGGCCATGCCGTCCTGACGGTGCGCACCGATCGCGGCGACTTCATTCTCGACAACATGCGCAACAAGGTGAAGCTCTGGTCGGATACGGAATATACCTATCTCAAACGCCAATCTGCTGAGGATCCGGCTCGCTGGAACAGGATACAGGACGGCCGTGCCGTATCCGTCGCAGTCGGCAGCGTGAAGTAGGTCTCGTATTCGATACGCGACCGCCGGTGGCCAAGCATCGGCGGTCTGGAATAAAGGCCCGGTCTGTCCCCGCATTCTGTCTCGACCGGCGCCCTGGAGCCGTTCCCGCTGTCCCGGGAGCGGCTCTTTTCATTTTCGGCCTGCTCTGCCCCAAATTCCGCCAAGATTTGCGCAAGGTGTACGCGCTACCAAATAAGCCGGCCGACACATTCTTAACTGCGCGTTAACCATGGTGGCGGCAATCATTCCACAATGAGACTCGCTGGAAGTCTCGCGCCTCGGCGGCCCGTCATCGATGGTGTCCTTTGGGGCGGATTGGAAACGAAGGCATGAGCATGGCCCCTCCTCTGTCGTCCGCCGCCGCCATCAACGAACAGCCGCTGATATCGAGCGGTCTGGTTTACCGTCTGACCGGTGGCATCGCCGTGCTCGCTGCGCTGACGGTTGCGATTACCATCGGCGGCCGTTGGCTCGGTGAAACGATTTCGCTTGCCGGACACACCGCCGACGTCACGCCCGTTACGGTCACGATCGGTGAAGACACGTTGCGGCTCGCGTCCAACACCATCCGCTTCCCTAGCGAGCGTGCGAACGGTACCGCCGAGCGCGTCGACCTCTACCTGACCTGGCCGCAGATGCAGGGCTACAGCGATGCCGACCGACTCCGTTTCGACGATATTTCTCAATCGTCGTCGTTGATCTTTCTGCAGATCAGCCAGAGCACCATGTCCCGCGACATGTCGGGCCGGCTGGAGCCGATCTATTCGCATCTCATGGAAGGCGACGCCTTTGCCGGGCCGCATGGGCTGACGGCGCATCGGCTGCGCGCCGATGCCGGCTACAGCGACGAGGTGCTGCTGACCGCTCCGCGCGCCGGGGCGCCGGATTATGTTGTTCGCTGCATCCTGCCGGCATCGCCGGAACAGGCGACCAGCGGTGATTGCCAGCGCGACGTCAAGGTCGGCAGGGATTTGAGCGTGCTTTATCGTTTTTCCAGCAATCAGCTCGGTGATTGGCAGTCGATGGACGCCGCCGTCCAGGATTTCGTCAAAACCCGCCTTCTGAACGTCCCCGGTGCTACTGGGCGTCCTGCAAGAGGTGGGTAAAATGACGCGGAAACTTGAAACCAACTGTTCATCATAAACCGATTGGTAACGCTAGCGCCGTACTCTTGCCCCCAACGGGCGTTCCTGGAGGCGGCGGCCGGATCGAAGAGAATGTAAATGCAAGCAGAGAGTGAAGTAGTGTCCAGATCAATTTTCTCAGCATCCTCATCGCGCTCCGGCAAGTTTGTGGCGAAGGTGCTTCTTGGTTTTGCGATCACCACGGCAACGGCAACGGTGACCATCGACGCGGCAAGCGCTGCTCAGTATGCGGGTATCGTCATCGACGCGAATACCGGCAACGTTCTCTACAGCGAGAATGCGGATACGCTTCACTATCCGGCCTCGCTGACCAAGATGATGACGCTGTATCTGACGTTCGAAGCGCTCGAAGCGGGCCGCATCACGCTTGATACGCCGGTGGTCTTTTCGCGAAATGCTGCATCGCAGGCTCCGACCAAACTCGGTATTGGCACAGGCCGTTCCGTGACGGTCCGCGAGGCGATCCTCGGCATCGTCACCAAATCCGCCAACGACGCCGCCATGGGGCTTGGCGAAATGCTAGGCGGATCGGAAGACAACTTTGCCAAGATGATGAACGACAAGGCCCGGGCGCTCGGCATGACGCGCACGACCTACCGCAACCCCAACGGCCTGCCGAACACCGCGCAGATGACCACGGCCCGCGATCAGGCTCGTCTCGGCGTCGCTCTGCGCGAGCACTTTCCGCAATATTACGGCTTCTTTTCCCAGACCAGCTTTAAGCTCGGCAATCGCGTCATTCCCGGCCACAATCATCTGATCGGCTCGGTGCGTGGTGTCGACGGCATCAAGACCGGTTATACGCGTGCCGCCGGTTACAATCTCGCGACATCGGTGAAGGTCGACGGCCGGTCGATCGTCGGCGTCGTTCTCGGGGGTGCCTCGACACCTGCCCGCGACAACCAGATGCGCAAGCTGATCGCCGACTATCTGCCGAAGGCTTCCATGAAGCGCGGCGCATCCGATCTGGTTGCTCAGGCTCCCGTTGTCGCCCCCACCGTACAGCCTTCCGTGACGGTGCCGAATGTTCAGGCCGCGAGCGCCCGCATGGCTGCCGCCGGCAACGTCAAGATCAGCAATGATGAGACCGCCGAGGCGAACGATGATCAGCAGCCGTCAAGCGCGGCTGCCTTCGCCGCCATCACGCCGAAGTCGGCCAATCCGCTGCTGATGTCTAAGCAGAAGCCGCATGCCGCATCCAACGAGGTCGCCTCCATCACGCCGTCGGATGCCGCCGACGAAGATTCGAACGAGATCGACAATCTGACGACTGCGTCGACGCCTGCCTCGGATACCAAGGTCATTAAGACGCAGAAGGTCGAGAGAGCGGAAAAGACGGCTAAGGTCGAGAAACCTGCGCCGGCTGCAAAGGTCGAGAAAGGTCCGACCGGCTGGGTTGTCCAAATCGGCATTTCTTCCAGCAAGGATGGCGCCAGCGATCTGCTTGACAGCGCCAAGAACAAGGGCGGCAAGGCCCTGCGGTCGGCAAAGCCCTACACCGTGGCTTTTGATGGCGGCTATCGCGCTCGCTTCGGCGGCTTCGGGGACCAGGATGCGGCGGTCAACGCCTGCAAGGCCCTCAAGAAGGCCGGCGTCAAGTGCTGGGCGAGCTTGGAATAAACATGCGGTCGCCGATTGCTGCGATGCATGCCCTAGAGAATTGCCGGGTTTCGTGTGTTGAAACCTGGCCTTACGGTCCTGGATCCACCTTGGGCCGTCCCTGAATTTGTATTGTGTTACGGGGATGTGAAATGGCGGTGAACGAGAACTTTCCGGGTTTCTCGCTCGAGAGCGGGGGAAAGACGAAACAGAAGAGCTTCGCTCTTCATCCATTGCATGAGGCAGCGATGCGGTTGGCCGATATTGGCCTTAGCCGGTCGCGCCCGCGCAAAACCAAGGATCTGATCGGCGTACTTCTCTGCCACGGCGCTCGCGCATGGCGCTATTCGCAGCCGGAAGCCAGCATCCACCTGCACGTCACGGCGCCCAACGGCCAGGCGCCCGTCGTTATCCGGCTGCGCTGAACAATTTACAGCAATCCCAACTCGGAAAGCTCGCGGCGCAAGTCCGCGGGCAATTCAGCGACCCCGCCGAGACTGTCGAGATCACGGGGAACATCGTCCTGCGGGAGATATCGCCAGCCCTGGAAGGCCCGTCGCGGCTGGCCGGCCGTTTCGACAACGCTTGGATCGAGAATGAGGCGGCACCGCTGTATGCCATCGACATCGGTGAAGACTTCGATATCGAGTATTCTTTGCCGCGCCTGCACCTGGCCTTTGATCACCCAATAGAGCGATCCACCGTTCAGCAGCTCGTCCAGGCGCTTCGGTACCATGCGGGTCGTGTGTGTGGAGTGGGGCTCGAGCCCCGCGGCGATCGCGTTCATCGCCCGCTCGGAAACCCATTCACGCAGATCCTCAAGCGAATCCGCGCCGACTGCCAATTTGATGAGATGCAAAGCCATGACGCCGTTGAAGTCCTTTTGCGCAGAGGCGTCAAGGCCCAACATGTCGCTACTCCACAGCGTGCGCGGCATGACACGCAATTTCATGCCGCTGCCAATGGAACGCCAATTCGCGTTACCCTCAATATCGTCAGTATCGGAAAAACGCCCTCAAGCGCTCAGCATTCCACGACATTGACCGCCAGGCCGCCGGTCGAGGTTTCTTTGTACTTCTCGCTCATGTCGTAGCCGGTCTGGCGCATGGTTTCGATGCAGGCGTCGAGCGGTACGAAGTGCTGGCCGTCGCCTTTGATTGCAAGCGACGCGGCGGTGACGGCCTTGACGGCGCCAAGTGCGTTGCGTTCGATACAGGGCACCTGCACGAGGCCGGCGATCGGGTCACAGGTCATGCCGAGATGATGTTCGAGCGCGATTTCGGCGGCATTTTCGATCTGCTCGGGCGTCGCACCCATAACGGCGGCAAGCCCCGCAGCCGCCATTGCGGCCGCCGAGCCCACCTCGCCCTGACAGCCGACTTCGGCGCCGGAGATCGAGGCGTTGTGCTTGATGATGCCGCCGACGGCTGCTGCCGTCAGCAGGTAATTGCGGATGCCGTCCTGATCCCAATCCTCATGGAAATGCTGATAGTATCGGATCGTCGCCGGAATGACGCCGGCCGCGCCATTGGTCGGTGCGGTCACCACGCGGCCACCGCCGGCATTTTCCTCGTTGACGGCCATGGCGTAGACGCTGAGCCAGTCGTTGGCGAGCAGCGGATTGATGCGGTTGCTGCGCCATTCCTCCTGCAGCTTGTCATGGATGGCGCGGGCGCGGCGGCGCACCTTCAGGCCGCCCGGCATGATGCCCTCGACCTTCAGGCCGCGATCGATGCAACTGCTCATCGCTGCCCAGATCCGATCCAGCCCTTCGTCGAGCTCTGCGGCGCTCATCTTGGTTTCTTCATTGGCACGCTTCATCTGCGCGATCGAGAGGCCGGAGCGTTCGGCCATTTCCAGCATCTGCTTGGCGGATGCGAAGGGGAACGGAATGCGTTCGCCGGAAGCCGACTGCTTCTTGTTGGCGCGCATTTGATCCAGCTCGGTGTCGGTAACGACGAAGCCGCCGCCGACGGAATAATAGATGCGCTTGACGAGCAGGCGATCGTCCTTGTCGAAGGCGGAAAAGCTCATGCCGTTGGCGTGGCCCGGCAGCGGCACCTTCTTGTCGAAGATCAGATCGTTTTTCGGTTGGAAGTCGTAGCCGGGATGGCCCGGCGGCGTCACCCGTCCCGTTCGCTCAACCTCGCCGATGATTTCGTCCATCTTGTCGGGATCGACCGTATCGGGGCGTTCGCCCATCAGGCCGAGGATAACCGCCCTGCCCGTGCCATGGCCAATGCCGGTAAAGGCAAGCGAACCGTGAAGGCTTGCCTTGATCGAAACGACATGAACGTTCGAAGAGGGCCGCGGCCATTCGTTCGACAGCAACAGATCCAGGAATCGGTTGGCGGCCGACATAGGCCCCATCGTATGCGAACTCGAAGGTCCGACACCGATCTTGAACACATCGAAAACTGAAAGAAACATGGATTCTTGGTGCCTCCTCGGCAAATCACCACTGCAAAGGCTACGCTATCGTGCAAAGCCTGCACGGCGATCGACCGACATCGGATTTCATGCCTGCGACATCACATATAGGCGTTTGGCGACATAAACATAAGGCCATTGCGCCGTTACAGACGTCGGCTACAGTCGGCCGCAGATAGACTTGGAGAATCTACCTTATGACGACCGCCGACTACGTCGCCCTCGCCCTCTTTATTCTCCTGTGGTTCGCTTTGAACTGGATCACCACCAACGCCCGCTTCTTCGATCGTCCCAGTCTGACGCTGGCGATGAACGAACGCCGACGCGAATGGATCTATACCTCGCTCCGCCGGGATCTAAGGATGATCGATACGGCGATCCTGTCCGGCCTCCAGAACGGAACGGGCTTCTTTGCTTCGACCTCGATCTTTGCGATCGGCAGCTGCTTTGCGCTGCTCGGTGCCACAGACAAGGTCAATGCTTTCTTCTCGGACCTGCCCTTCGTCTTCAACGGCGGTCGCTCTGCCTTTGAGATCAAGGTGGCGGGCCTTGCCTGCCTTTTTGGTTATGCCTTTTTCAAGTTCGGCTGGGCCTATCGTCTGTTCAACTATTGCACCATCCTCTTCGGCGCCCTTCCCATGCGTGAGGATGCCGAGCTGGACCCTCTCGCGGCCGAACGCGCCGCCGAGCGGGTGATCGCCATGAACGTCATCGCCGCCCGCAATTTCAACGCCGGTCTGCGGGCTATCTTTCTGTCGATTGGCTATCTCGGCTGGTTTCTCAGCCCCTACGTCTTCATGGGGACAACCGGCTTCATCATCGTCGTCCTGATTCGCCGGCAGTTTTTTTCGGATGCGCGTCTGGCCATCATGGATATCGATGTGCCATGACATCGCCACGCCGGCCGCGCACAGCGCTTCGGCCCTGACGCTCTGAATTCATGCCTGGAAGGACTGGCCATGGCCGTTATCGCCGAGAGTATCGAGGCGCCTGTGAAACCGCCCCGCATCGGTATTCTGGATACGGCCCGCGGCATCGCACTGCTGGCGATGGCAAGCTATCATTTCACCTGGGATTTCGAATTCTTCGGCTATCTAGAAGGCGGCACGGCCGAAACCGGATGGCTGAAAATTTATGCGCGCGCGATTGCCAGCACCTTCCTGTTCCTCGCCGGCTTCAGCCTCGTGCTTGCCAATACGCCCGATATACGCTGGCGCTCCTATTTCAAGCGTCTCGGCATGATCGTTGCCGCCGCCGCGGCGATTTCGGCCGTGACCTGGTGGTTCATGAGCGATGAATGGATCTTCTTCGGCATCCTTCATTGCATTGCGGCCGCCAGCATCATCGGCCTGCTCTTTCTGCGTCTGCCCGCCTTCGCGACGTTGCTGATTGCGGTGCTGCTCGCCATCGGCATCCTCGTCGACAATGTCGTCGCGCCGCTGTCGCTGCATTCGGCCTTTTTTGACCGGCCATGGCTCTATTGGATCGGGCTTTCCGAGAACCTGCCGCGTTCCAACGATTATGTTCCGATTTTCCCGTGGCTGACCCCGTTTCTCTTCGGTCTCGGCGTCGCGCAGCTCGCAACGGCCATGGGCTGGCTCCATCCGCTCGCGCGCCTCGGCGGCGGCAGAAACCTGATTGCCCGCGCTGGTCGCCATAGCCTGATCTTCTACCTGCTGCACCAGCCGATACTCTTCGGCCTCGTCTATCTTCTGTCGCTGGTGGCGCCTGCCCCGCCGCCGGACCTGACGGCCGGCTATATGCGCCAATGCCAGGCGTCCTGCGTGAAATCAGGCACCGAAACTATGTGCCACAGTTTCTGCCAATGCACGCTCGATCAAATGCAGTCGCAGAACCTGTTTTCGGCCTTGGAATCCGGTGCAATCAAAGCCGATAGCGATGAACGGATAAACCGGATAGCACTGCAATGTTCGGAGCAGGCGCAGTGACGGGATTACGACGACTATGAATTTAGATCGCGCTCTCACGTGCCATAAGCTCCCGTGAACGTTTTGCTTTTCGCAAGCATTTACGTTGAAATTGTAGCTATTTCTTCCCGATTTACACTTTGCCGATAGTGATCAGGTTCCGACGCCGATTTCGGCGAGACGACCGAGGCAGGCTTCCTCGACGTTGTCGAGTTCGGTGAGCGTGTCTTCGATGTCCTTGCGCTTCTGGCGCAATTCCTCACGCTTTTCGTCGATTCGCTTCATCAACAGCTTGAGCTGGCCGATCTCGCCCGGCGGTTCCTTGTAGACCTGGATGATCTCGCGGATCTCGGCGATGGTGAAGCCGATGCGGCGGCCGCGCAGGATTTCCTGGATCAACCGGCGGTCGGCCTGACGGAACAGGCGTGTGCGGCCCTTGCGCTCGGGATGGATGAGACCCTCGTCCTCGTAGAAACGCAGCGTCCGGGTAGAGACACCGAATTCCCGCGTAAGCTCCGTTATGCTATAGTATTTGTTCACCGGCACTCCGCCCCTGTCTTGCGGGTGTCATAATATTGACTTTTACGTAATAGTCAATTTCCGCCGGCCCCATAGAGAGCCGCTGCGCGCAATTATCCCGATATCTCAATGGATTGCGAACCACCAGGTCGCCAGGCCCAGGAACGAAAAA
>JAGWJK010001174.1 GCA_028865845.1 Rhizobiaceae bacterium | reverse complement strand
CAAGCCAAATCGCGGCTGGAAGATGCTGGCTACGCCAATATCAATAACCTTCAGCTCGATGATCAGGGTGTCTGGCGAGCAGCGGCCACCAAGGATTCAAAGCCTGTCCAAGTTGCCCTCGATTATCAGGGAAACATCGTCGCGAAATAGGCGGCCCATAGAAACCAGAACACTAGGAAGGAATATCCGATGGCTATCGTAACTGGACTTTTCGATGACTACGACGATGCGAAACTTGCTGTCTCGCAGCTTGAAGAAGCGGACATTTCGTCGGGCGATATCAGTATTGTCTCCAATACCAACGGCCGCACAGTAGAAGAACAAGGCACAAAGGCCGGTGAAGGCGCTGGGGCTGGAGCCGGTATCGGCGCCGTGGCCGGCGGAGCGGGCGGCCTCCTTGCCGGCCTTGGTATGCTGGCAATCCCAGGTGTCGGACCCGTAGTTGCTGCGGGCTGGCTCGCTGCCACACTCGCCGGAGCCGGCGCAGGCGCGGTCGTCGGCGGCGCTGCCGGCGGCGTCATTGGTGCCTTGGTTAAATCGGGTGTTCCGGAAGAGGATGCCCATGTCTATGCCGAGAGCATTCGTCGTGGTGGCACATTGGTCATGGCGCGCGTCGAGGGTGATCAAATCGTTCTGGCCAACGACATACTCCAACGTTCCCCGCGGGTTGATCTCAGCCGTCGTCGCGCACTTTATTCCGAACAGGGTTGGGATCGTTTCGATGAAACGCTCGACCCCTATGATCGTAATGGTGGTCCGACCCGCTATGCGCCTACACCGCGCATCTAGGTAGTATTGAAGCGGCACGTCGGCCATCCGGTCGGCTTGCCGCTTATTTCCGCAAAAATCCTCCATCTAAATAAACCTCCGAGCGGCCTTCGACAGCTTGTCCCTGCCACTTGGATGAATTCGATATGCGACCCGAAGACAATCTTGCCCTGGAAACGAAGGTAGATCGTGATTGACGCAGCGTCGTTGACCCGCAAGCGTGTTCTCCGAAACAATACTTCCCTTTGGGCTGCTTCCTCGGCCATTTCCGTGGCAACGAGAAAGCATCCGCGCCGGACCTTCTACGACGTCATCGTTGTGGGTGCAGGGATAAGCGGAGCGCTGATGGCACATGCCCTCTCGGCCAACGGTTTGAGCGTTCTGGTTGTCGATCGTCGGCGGCCGATCCGGGGATCGACGCTTGCAAGCACCGCAATGATCCAACATGAAATCGATGTTCCACTCCATCGCTTGACGAAGATGATTGGGCTTCAGAAAGCGCAGCGGGTTTGGCAGCGGTCCGCAAGGGCAGTCGAGCAACTCGCCAGCCTCGTCTCGGATCTTGAACTGGAGTGCGGGTTCGAGCGAAAGCGTACACTCTTTCTCGCCGGCGACGCCTACGGTGCCCGTGCCTTGAGAGCTGAGGTGCAAGCCAGAAGAACTGCAGACGTCGACAGTGCGTTCATCGATCCGGCGACCCTGAGGACTGCGTTCGGGATCAACAGAACTGGAGCGATAGAAAGCAATATCTCGGCATCCGCGAATCCCGCTCGAATGACAGCGGGCATCTTTCGCCACATCCAGAAGGCGGGCGTCGAAGTGGTGATGGGCCTGGAAGTGAAGGATGTGCGCAGCACCGCCGATCAGGTGGTTCTCGCATCGTCCATAGGCGAAATGATTGCGGCCAAACATGTCGTATTCTGTACCGGCTATGAATTCCTGACCTGCTTGCAGAATAAAAACCATTCGTTGATTTCGACCTGGGCGTTGGCGAGCAAGCCACATTTAAATCGCCCTGAGTGGCTGGACTCCTATCTCGTCTGGGAAGGTGCTGAGCCATATCTTTATTTTCGCAGCACGCCCGACGGTCGCGTCGTGCTCGGTGGCGAAGACGAGAGCTCGGAAAATGCGTTCGAAGACGAGAAGAATTTGGTCA
>JAGWJK010001173.1 GCA_028865845.1 Rhizobiaceae bacterium | reverse complement strand
ATGCCGAGGATGGCAGGCAACGGCTGACGGGCATGGGCTGCCGCGCCCGCCCGGATCTTCGTATCCAGCGGATTGACGCCGCTGGCGGCGATGCGGACGAGCACCTGGCCGGCACCTGCGGTCGGCTTCAGGGTTTCCGCCAGCCGAAACGGTGCATTCGGGCCGTCGATATAAAGAGCTTTCATCGTGGATGACGTCGACATGATTGCCTCCTTGGCTTTCGATGCCAGGAAAATGCGCCTTTCAATAAAGAATGGAAACCAACGATATTGTACGATATCCATGCATTTGTGTTTGAGTATGGAGAGCGATGTGGACTGGAGCGACGTCGAAATCTTTCTCGCTATTGCCCGCGAGGGTACGCTGGGTGGCGCTGCGCGCAAGCTCGGCCAGACACAGCCGACGATGGGCCGCCGCCTGAAGGCTTTCGAGGCAGCCCTGGGGCAGACGCTGTTCCAGCGCACGCCGGATGGTTTCGTGCTGACGGATGAAGGGGCTGCCATCCTCTCCCATGCCGAGCGGATGGAAGAGGAAGCCCTGGCGCTGCGACGTGCGCTGGCGGGGCAGGGCAGTCAGCTCGAAGGACCATTGCGGCTTTCGTCTTCCGACTGGTTCGGGACTCATCTGCTTTCGCCGGTGCTTGCCGATTTCTCCTTGCAGCATCCGAAGGTGTTGGTGGAGCTGATCACCGATGCCCGTCTGCTCAATCTATCCCGCCGCGAGGCCGACCTGGTTTTCCGCATTACGCCATTTACGGAGCCGGACGCGATTTCGCGCAAGCTGATGCGCATCGAATACGCTCTCTATGCGTCCCAGGCGCTTGAGCATCAGACTATTGGCGACGGTGCCGGCATGCGGCTGGTGACGATGGATGAAGCCTTCGGCGGCATGCCGGATGTCGCCTGGCTGAAACGCATGCTGCCGAAGGCGGAGATCGCCATGCGCAGCAACAACCGGGATGTCCAGGCAATGCTCTGCGCGCGCGGCGCCGGCCTTGCTGTCCTGCCGCGGCCTCTCGGCGAAACGACCGCGGGCATCATCCGGGTCGACATCGGTGAGAATCCACCCGGGCGCGACACCTGGGTCGGCTATCATCGCGATCTCAAGCGGCTGGCGCGGCTGAGAGCATTGCTTGATCTGGTGATCGAACGGCTGGCGAACTGATCAGGCTTTTGCGAGCGCCTCCGGCAGCAGCCTGTCATAGAGTTCGGCCATGTCGTCACCGAAACAGCAGAAGATGATC
Source organism: Rhizobiaceae bacterium (assembly GCA_028865845.1). Lineage (GTDB taxonomy): Bacteria > Pseudomonadota > Alphaproteobacteria > Rhizobiales > Rhizobiaceae > Rhizobium. The sequence continues at coordinate 681 of JAGWJK010001173.1, read as the reverse complement.
TCGTCGAAGTGGCCGTCCTTGCTCTCCGAGATCGCTATCTGCGTGGCGATGGTGGTGGCCGGCTCGACCGGGAAGCGGTAGATGCCGGTCGAGATCGCCGGGAAGGCGATGGTTTTTAGATCATGTTGCCGGGCGAGGCCAAGGCTGTTGCGATAGCAGCCGGCAAGCAGGTCCTCCTCGCCGCGCGATCCGCCGTTCCAGACCGGGCCGACCGTGTGGATGACGTGTTTTGCCGGCAGGAGATACCCTTTGGTGATTTTGGCCTGGCCGGTTTTGCAGCCGTTCAGCATCCGGCATTCTGCCAGCAATTCAGGCCCCGCCGCGCGATGGATCGCCCCGTCCACGCCGCCGCCGCCGAGCAGGCTGCTGTTTGCGGCATTGACGATGGCATCGACAGAAAGCCTGGTGATGTCGCCAAGGACAACGGTGAAGCGCGTCCCGGAGGCCGGAGAAACATCGGTGCGGATGGTTTCAAAATTCGGCATGACGGCGTTCTCCCGCTTTGCGACTGATACGAAGCCCGGTTATCGCTCCCAATAGGGAACAGGCCCATAAAGCTCCGCCAGGAAATCAATGAAGAGCCGCACTTTTGCCGGCAGGAACTGGCGGCTGGGATAGACTGCCGAGAGGGTGACGTTGTGCGAGCCTTCATAGGCGGGCAAGACCTGCACCAACCGTCCG
>JAGWJK010000102.1 GCA_028865845.1 Rhizobiaceae bacterium | reverse complement strand
CGATGGCGAGAAGACGTGGATCTCCAATGGCGGCATCGCCGACGTCTACACCGTCTTTGCCCGCACCGGCGAGGCTCCGGGCACCCGCGGCATCTCGGCCTTCGTCGTTTTTGCCGACGATCCCGGCTTCTCGATTGCCGAGCGCATCGATGTCATCGCGCCGCATCCGCTCGCGACCATACGGTTCGAGAATTGCCGCATCCCCGCCTCGCGTCGGCTCGGCGCTCCCGGTGAGGGGTTCAAGATCGCCATGCGCACGCTCGATATTTTCCGCGCATCGGTTGCCGCTGCGAGCCTGGGTTTTGCCCGCCGGGCACTGGACGAGTCGCTTGCCCATGTCCGGTCGCGACCGATGTTCGGCGGCGCGCTTGCCGACCTTCAGTTGACGCAGGCAGCCCTCGGCGATATGGCGACCGGCATCGACGCGGCGGCCTTGCTCACCTATCGGGCGGCCTGGCGCCGCGACGTGCAACACCTGCCGACAACGCGCGAGGCGGCCATGGCCAAAATGACGGCCACGGAGACCGCGCAAAGCGTCATCGACCGCGCCGTCCAGCTTTTCGGCGGACGTGGCGTGAAGTCGGGAGAGATAACGGAAAGACTCTATCGGGAGATACGCGCGCTTCGCATCTACGAAGGTGCGACGGAAGTTCAGAAACTCATCGTTGCGCGCGAACTTCTGAAGAACAATTGATGGGAGAAAAGACCATGAGCCGCGAGATTTTCGACTGGGCCGATCCGTTCCGGCTGGTAGAGCAGCTGACCGATGACGAACGCATGGTGCACGATACCGCCCATGCCTATGCGCAGGAAAAGCTTGCGCCGCGTGTTCTGGAGGCTTTCCGTCACGAGAAGACCGATCCGGCCATCTTCCGCGAAATGGGCGAGCTGGGCTTGCTCGGCCCCACGATCGCGCCGGAATATGGCGGCGCCGGCCTCGGCTATGTCGCCTATGGCCTGATCGCCCGCGAAGTCGAACGCGTCGACAGCGGCTATCGTTCGATGATGAGCGTGCAGTCCTCGCTGGTAATGGTGCCGATCGATGCTTTCGGCTCCGAAGCGCAGAAACAGAAATACCTGCCGAAGCTCGCAACCGGCGAATGGATCGGCTGCTTTGGCCTCACCGAGCCGAACCACGGTTCCGATCCGGGCTCGATGGTCACCCGCGCCAAGAAGGTCGACGGCGGTTATAGCCTGACCGGTGCCAAGACCTGGATATCCAACGCCCCGATCGCCGACGTCTTCGTCGTCTGGGCAAAGACCGAGGATGGCATCATCCGCGGCTTCATCCTGGAAAAGGGCTGGAAGGGACTGTCCGCACCGGCGATCCACGGCAAGGTCGGCTTGCGCGCCTCCATTACCGGCGAAGTGGTCATGGACAATGTCTTTGTGCCGGAAGAAAACTTGCTGCCCAATGTTTCCGGCCTCAAGGGTCCCTTCACCTGCCTCAACTCGGCACGCTTCGGCATCGCCTGGGGTGCGCTCGGCGCCGCCGAGGATTGCTATGCCAAGGCCCGGCAATATGTGCTCGATCGCAAGCAGTTCGGCCGGCCGCTCGCCGCCAACCAGCTGATCCAGAAGAAGCTTGCCGACATGGCGACCGAAATCACGCTTGGCCTGCAGGGATGCCTTCGTCTCGGCCGTATGAAGGAAGACGGTCATCCGCCGGTGGAGCTGACCTCCATCCTCAAGCGCAATTCCTGCGGCAAGGCGCTCGACATCGCGCGCGCTGCCCGTGACATGCTGGGTGGCAACGGCATTTCGGATGAATTCGGCATCGCCCGCCATCTCGTCAACCTCGAAGTGGTCAACACCTATGAGGGCACGCACGACATTCATGCCTTGATCCTGGGTCGCGCCATAACCGGCATCGCCGCATTTTCGAACTGAGGCAGGTCGTGGCATTCCATACCACCAAACCTCTGCGCTTCGGAGATTGCGATCCTTCGGGCATCGCCTATTTTCCGTCGTATCTGAATATCCTCGTGGGTGTCCTCGAGGATTATTTCGCCTCGCTCGGGTTTCCCTGGAAAACCATGATCGACGACCGTCGCATCGGCGTGCCGACCGTGCGTCTCGACCTCACCTTCCAGCGCCCTGGTTTTCAGGGCGACACTCTCGATTTTCAGATCGTCGTACGCGGTATCGGCCGCTCGTCGCTCGATCTGGAACATCAGGTCTCTGCAAACGGCCAGGTTCTCTGGACCGCCCGCCACCGCGTCGTCGCCACGTCGCTCGATACCCATCAATCGCTTGCCTGGCCGGATGATATCCGCGCTGCGCTGACCCCTCATCTGGAGATGACCGATGCACACCATCCTGCAACCTGAAGGCTGGGCCAAGCCGATCGGATATGCCAACGGCGTCGCAGCCACTGGCCGCACGGTGTTCGTCGGCGGCCAGGTCGGCTGGAATGAGCGTTGCGAGTTCGAAAGCGACGATTTCGTCGAGCAGGTGCGCCAGACGCTGAAGAACGTCGTCGCGATCCTCGCCGAGGGCGGCGCCTCGCCGCAACACATCACCTCGATGACCTGGTATTTCACCGACAAGGCCGAATATCTCGGCAATCTCAAGGGTATCGGTCAGGCCTATCGCGAAACCATCGGCCGACATTTCCCGGCCATGGCCGCCGTTCAGGTGGTCGCACTGGTTGAAGATAGGGCCAAGATCGAGATCCAGGCGACCGCCGTCATCCCTGAATAGGATGGCCGGAACAGTACGGCGAAGATAGGGTAACGCACATGTCGGACTTGCGCTTTTCAGAGACCATCTCGGCAACGCAAGCCGATGGCATCCTCACCGTCACCATCGACAATCCACCGGTCAACGCGCTTTCGGCGGACGTCCGGGCCGGCCTGATGGCCGCGCTGGATCATGCCGAGAAGGACGCCGCGATCCTCGGCATCGTGCTGACCGGAGCGGGCAACACCTTCGTCGGCGGCGCCGATATCAAGGAGTTCGGCAAGCCGCCGGCAGAACCGATCCTGCCGCAAGTGATTTCCCACATCGAGGATTTCGGCAAGCCGGTCGCCGCCGCCATCAACGGCGCGGCACTTGGCGGCGGTCTCGAAGTGGCGCTTGCCTGCCACCTGCGGGTCGCATCGGAAAGCGCGAAACTCGGCCTGCCGGAAGTCAAACTCGGCATCGTTCCCGGCGCCGGCGGCACGCAGCGCCTACCGCGCCTTTCGGGCACGCTCGCCGCCATCGAGCTGATCTCGAACGGGCGGATCATACAGGCGAGCGAAGCGCAGCAGCTGGGTATCGTCGACAGCCTCGCCGATGGTTCGCCAATCGAAACCGCGAAGGCCGAAATCGGAAAAACCGCCGGCTTGCCGCTGCGGCGCACCGGGGCCTTGCCGATCGCGCAAGAGCCGGCCGAAGCGCTCGATAAGGCGGCAGCCGACGCCGCCCGCAAAGCGCGGGGTCAACGGGCGCCAAAGGAAGCGGCGCGCCTCGTCCGCCTCGCCGCAACAACTCCGCTCGCGGAGGGACTTGCCGAAGAGCGCCGCACCTTCGTCGAACTCCGCGACAGTGAAGAAGCCGCAGCACTCCGTCACGTCTTCTTCGCCGAGCGCGCGGCCGGAAAGGTCGATGGCTTGGACAAGGTCCAGCCGCGCAAGATCGAGACCGTCGGCATCGTCGGCACCGGCCTGATGGGCTCGGGCATCGCCGTTGCCACGCTCAACGCCGGCTACCGGGTCATCGGCATCGAACAGACGGAAGATGCGGCAGCGAAGGGCCGTGAACGTATTGCCGGCATCCTTGACAAGGCGGTAGCATCCGGGCGCCTCGATGCCGTGGGCCGCGACGAACGGCTTGCAAAACTGATAGTTGCCGCCGACGCTCAAGAGCTTGCCCAGGCCGATCTCGTCATCGAAGCCGTATTTGACGATCTTGCGGTGAAGACCGAACTCTTTCAGCGCCTTGACAGCATCGTGCGTTCCGACGCCATTCTTGCCACCAACACCAGCTATCTCGATCCGAACGCCATCGCGGCCGCCACCGCCCATCCGGAACGGATCGTCGGGCTGCACTTCTTCTCGCCGGCCAATATCATGCGGCTGCTGGAAGTCGTGAACTGCGAGAACACGGCGCCGGAGGTTCTCGCCAGCGCGCTTGCCTTCGCCAAGCGCCTCGGAAAGCTCGCCATCGTCTGCGGCGTCACCGAAGGCTTCATCGGCAACAGTATTTTCTCGGCCTATCGGCGCGAGGCGGAATTCATGGTCGAGGATGGCGCGTTGCCGCAGGAAATCGACACCGCGCTGGAGGCCTATGGCTTCCCCATGGGCCTGTTCGCCGTCAACGACATGGCGGGACTGGAAATCGCCTGGGCGCGCCGCAAACGCCAGGCGGCGACGCGTGACCCCGCCGCCCGCTACGTCGTCATCGCCGATCGCCTCTGCGAGGCCGGCCGTTTCGGCCAGAAGGCCGGGCGTGGCTGGTATGCCTATCCCGACGGCAAACGCACCGTCGATCCCGAGGTGACGGCGCTGATCGAAGCCGCGCGCGTCGAAAAAGGGATTACCCCGCGAAAATTCACCGCCGACGAGATCGTCGCGCGGCTGTTGAAGGCCATGGCCGACGAGGGCGAAGCTCTGCTTGCCAATGGCATCACCGCTCGCCCGAGCGACATCGACCTGGTGATGATCAACGGCTACGGCTTTCCGTCGCACAAGGGCGGCCCGATGTTTGCCGCCGGTCGGCGCTAAACGTCAGGCGGCGACAGAAGACATCAGCGTGAACAGCTCCTGAGGCCGGTTGACGCCGCGCAGCGCGTAGCGACCGACGGACACGAGGTCGTTGCGTTGCGCACCCGGCACTGCCTTCACGAAAGCCGATGACATCAGGATGCTGCGATCGACGGAGTGGCACATCGAGGCAATGCGGCTGACTTCATTGACCGCGGGACCAATGACGGTGAAATCCAGCCGGTCGATGCTGCCGATATTGCCGTAGAACACGTCGCCGATGTGCAGGCCGAGATAAACGTCCGTCACCGGCCGGCCCTCGATCTGCCGCTGTGAATTGAGATCCCGCAAACGCTCATGCAGACGCGATGCCGCAGATAATGCCGCGGCACAGGCATCGCCGGAATCGCTGTTCTTGAAAATCGCCAGCGTCCCGTCGCCGATTAGCTTCAGCACATTGCCGCCCGCCTCATGGATCGAGGAAATCACTGCATCTGCATAGTCGTTCAGCATCGGGATGATTTCGTCCGGCTCAGCCGAATCCGAGATGCGGGTGTAGTTGGCAAGATCGGAAAACCACAGCGCCGCCGAAATCCGCTCTGTCTTGCCGCGGGTAATCTTGCCGTCGAGCACGTGACGCGCCGCATCCTCGCCCAGATAGACCTCGGCGATGGTGCGGGCGATACGGCCCATGGCCGTGCATTTGATGGCAAGCGCCAGGGCCGGCGTGAGCTTTCGCAATACCACCATGTCTTCGTCGGCGAAGCCGCTCTCCGACTTGGTGGCATAATGCGAAAGGAAACAATCCATCTCGCCGATCGTGCCGCCCTCTTCGAAACGGTGCACGAAAGCAACGAAATCCGTATGACCATCGCTGACGAGCGTTTCCAGGCCGTAGAAGTCGGCCGGCTCGCCGAAGCCCACACGCCGGCGCAGCTCCTCGCCGCCATTGGTCAGCAGGAAATAGAATGCGGAGCGCTGCCAGTTCTCGGCCGCTATTCCCTGTCGGGACGGGCCGTATTCGAATTCGCGTTCGACGACCTGATTGTTGTCCCAGCGAAACGCGCGCCCCTCGTAAACCGGGTGCAATGTATCCATCAGGGCCATGGCCCTGTCGATGTTCAGCCCGCGTGCGCGGCATGCCTCGCAGAATCCCGCGAGAATATCGGTCTCCGCCACGCCCTTGAGCCCGCTCTGCATGAGCCAGGCGGCGATCTCGCCGATGTCCTTCGTTTCCATGGATTCTCCCGAGTCTTCAAAACTTGCTTTTATACGAAACTTATAGGCTTGGAACGCTGCACAAGACAAAGATGTTCGACTGAAAGATAAGAAACGCCGCTCTCGATTACCAAGAGCGGCGTTTTGACGCGTTCAAATTGCGCTGGCTATTCAACCGTCAGGCGTTGATGACGGGCTTCAACAGATCTTCCAGGCCGATGCGGCGGAAGAGTTCGGCGCGAACCCGGTCGGCAACGCCGTTCACGATCTCGGCGCCATCCTCGGACGGGTCGATATGAACACGGAACGGCCGCTTGCCGAAAGGCATGCCGACCACGTCAACGATTGCGACCGCCACCGCAGCCGCATCGGCATCGGCGGGCTCCAGGGAGGCGAGCCCTTTCAGCGCCTTGTCCGGAACGCCGGCATAAGGGCCATTGTCATATTCGGCGGCGCGGGCCTTGTCGGCTGGCGAGCCGGAATGCGCGAAGTGATTGGTGCCCTTGGTGAAGGCGCCGGGCACGATGATCGAAGTTTCGATGCCCCAGAGGGTCAATTCGGAGGCATAGGAAACGGCAAGCGAATCCATCGCCGCCTTGGCGGCGAAATAGGGCGAAAGGTAAGGCGGCGTGCCGCCGCGGGTGCTGGACGACGACACCCAGACCATCAGCCCCTTGCCCTGCTTGCGGAGATGAGGAAGCACCGCGCGGTTGACGCGCTGCGTGCTCAGCACATTGATGTCATAGAGCTGCGCGAACTGCTCCGGCGTGAAGGCTTCGGCCGGGCCGAAGGACATGTGACCGGCATTGTGGATGATAACGTCGATATGACCTTCCTGCGCGATGACCTTGGCGATACCGGCCTCGACGGAGCTGTCGGAGGCGACATCCAGTTCGACGGCCTTGAGGTCGACGCCGTTCTCCTTGGAGAAAGCGGCAACTTCGGCCACCTGTGGCGCGTTGCGGCCTTCGGTTTCTCGCATGCTGGCGTAGACGATGTGGCCAGCCTTGGCGAGGGCCCGGGCGGTAAGAGCGCCGAAGCCGCTCGATGCGCCGGTGATGACGATAACTTGCTTGCTCATGGTCGTGATCCTTGTTTGATATGGCTGAAACTTGATTGGTGGATGGCGGCTTGCGATTTGAGGTTGGCTTCGTGCCCCCTCATCCGACCCCTTCGGGCCACCTTCTCCCCGAGGGGAGAAGGGGAAATCGCAGGCTCGGCAAACTCCCACCTTCTCTCCAGCGGAGAGAAGGACGCGCGAAGCGCAGGTTGAGGGGGCGTTGCACCGTAAGGCTCGAGTGGAACGGCGCGACAAATCCCAATCCCGCCGCGAGGCCGTCTCTCAGATCATGCCGCCATTGGCGCGCAGGGTCTGGCCGTTGATCCAGCTGCCGTCCGGGCCGGCGAGGAAGGAGACGGCGGCGGCGATGTCTTCCGGTGTGCCCAGACGCTCCAGCGGGTTCATCTTGGCCATGCGGTCGATCAGCTCGTCGCTCTTGCCGTTGAGGAACAGATCGGTCGCCGTCGGGCCGGGTGCCACGGCATTGACCGTGATCGAGCGGCCGCGCATTTCCTTGGCCATGATGGCGGTCATCGTCTCGACGGCTGCCTTGGTGGCGGCATAGACGCCGTAGCTCTCGAGCTTCAGACCGACGACACTGGTCGAGAAGTTGATGATGCGGCCGCCATCGCGCAGGCGCTTGCCGGCTTCGCGCAACGTATTGAAGGTGCCCTTGAGGTTGATCGCAATCTGGCGGTCGAAATTGGCGTCGTCGGCGTCGGCGATCTTGGCAAGCTGCATGATACCGGCATTGTTGACGAGGACATCGACGCCGCCGAATGCAGTCTCGGCTGCCTCGAACATGCGGCGAACGGCGTCGGCGTCGGAAACGTCGGCCTTGGCGGTCAATGCCTTGCCGCCCTTTTCCTCGATCTTGCGGGCCAGTTCCTCGGCAGCGGCCTCGCTGCCGGAATAGTTGACGACAACGGTGAAACCGTCACTGGCAAGGCGCTCGGCGATCGCGGCGCCGATGCCGCGCGATGCGCCGGTTACGATGGCGACTTTGTTGGAAAGATTGGTCATTGTCTTCATCCTTCGGTGTGTCTGCGCCGCAGCGCGTTTCGATGAGGAGAAAATGCCTCTTTTCACGATGCGGATAATCATCCATTATTTGGCATCACTATCCGAAATTTCCGAACAAAGAAAAATGGACAGATTCGATGCCATGCGGGTATTTTCCCGCGTCGTGGAGAGGCGCAGCTTCACGCTGGCCGCTGAGGACACCGGCCTGCCGCGCTCCACGGTGACGGATGCAGTCAAGCAATTGGAGGCGCGGCTCGGCGTTCGTCTGCTGCAGCGAACGACGCGGCATGTCAGCCCGACCCTCGACGGCGAGGCCTATTACCAACGCTGCCTGCGTATTCTATCCGATATCGAGGATGCCGAGGGCGCCTTTGCAGGCGCCAAGCCGAAAGGCCTGTTGCGCGTCGATGTGCACGGCACGCTTGCCCGGCATTTCGTGCTGCCGAACCTACCGTCCTTCCTGCAGACATATCCGGAGATCGAACTCTATATCACGGAGGGCGACCGCTTCGTCGATCTGATCCGCGAGGGCATCGATTGCGTCCTGCGTGTCGGCACGCCGCAGGATAGCGACATGATCGCGCGCCGCGTCGCGATGCTCGAAGAGGTCACGCTGGCTGCACCCGCCTATATCGAGCGCTTCGGCATGCCAAAACATCCGGACGCGCTCGACGGCCATCGCATGATCGGCTTCCGCTCTTCCGCGACCGGGACATTGCTGCCGCTGGAATTCATCGTCGACGGAGCGGTCCGCAACGTCATGCTGCCGGCGACCGTCTCGGTCAACGCCGCAGAAAGCTACTTCTCGGCGGCAAAGCTCGGGCTCGGCCTGATCCAGGTGCCGCGCTACCATGCGGAATACGCCTTGAAATCCGGAGAGCTCGTCTGGGTCATGAAGGACTTTCCGCTGACGAGGACGCCGGTCTCGATGCTCTATCCCCGCAACCGCCAGCTTTCGCCGCGCGTGCGGGTTTTCATCGACTGGCTCGTCAAGGTTTTCGGCCAGCAGACCGGCGCCGAAAACTCCGGCGGATGAATATTCCACCGAACCGATCAAATTAATGAAATCGGCTCTTTGAATGCGCCGGCGATGCTCCTACCTGCTGAATGATTGTCGCTGCCGGGCGTGGCGGCGCAGCCATTTGGTTTACGAGAGGGATTGGATCCATGACTGAACAGAAGCAGTTGAAGCTCGGAGCCTTCATGCGCCCCGTCAGCCTGCATACGGGCGCGTGGCGCTATCCCGGCGCCTACCCGGATGCAAACTTTAATTTCAAGCATATCGTCAGCTTTGCGCAGGCGCTGGAGCGGGCGAAATTCGATGCCTTCTTCATGGCCGACCATCTTGCCGTGCTGAACATGCCGATC
>JAGWJK010001172.1 GCA_028865845.1 Rhizobiaceae bacterium | reverse complement strand
CACGGCCGGAACGAGGATGCGAGAATCCAAAATACTCGCGGATTTTAACTGGCTCATAAGAGACTCCAGCGTGAAGAGGGAAACGGCGGATCGGGATGGCCCGATCAGCCCAGTAAAAGCCTGAGAACGGCAAGGCCGAGAAACAGAGCGACCATCGCCATCAGAATGACATCGGACGCGCAGGCCGTCCGGGCCGGACCACGCCCCCTGTCGAAGGGGCGTGGATCGATGAGCTTCCGAAGCCTGATGAGCATGGGCTGCGACATCGCAAAGTTCCTCAGAAAGCCTGGCCGGTGATCATCGCCAGGTGCTCGACGATCGGACCGAGCGCCAGCGCCGGGAAGAACGTCAGGCCGCCGACGATCAGGATCGTGCCGACCAGCAGGCCGACGAACAGCGGACCATCCGTGGGGAACGTGCCGGCCGACGCAGGCACCGTCTTCTTGGCGATCAGCGAACCGGCAATCGCAAGTGCGGGAACGATGACCAGGAAGCGACCGATCAGCATGACGATGCCGAGCGTGATGTTGTACCAGGGCGTGTTGCCGGAGAGGCCGCCGAAGGCCGAGCCGTTATTGGCGGCTGCCGAGCTATAGGCGTAGAGGATTTCCGAGAAGCCATGCGGGCCCGGGTTGCCGATCGAGGCGACGGCGGCCGGCAGCACGGAGGCGATGGCCGTGAAGATCAACATGCCGAAAGGCAGGCAAAGCACGGCGAGCATCGCCATCTTGACTTCCTTGGCCTCGATCTTCTTGCCGAGATATTCGGGCGTACGCCCGACCATCAGGCCGGCGACGAAGATGGCGATTATGACGAACATCAGTATGCCGTAGAAACCGGCGCCGACGCCGCCGACGATGACTTCGCCGAGCTGCAGATTGATCAATGGGATCATGCCGCCGATGGCCGTGAAGCTGCCGTGCATGGCGTTGACCGCGCCGCAGGAAGCTGCCGTGGTGATGACCGCAAACAGCGAGGACAGCGTAACGCCGAAGCGGACTTCCTTGCCTTCCATGTTGCCGCCCTGGACACCGAGCGCATGAACCAGCGGATTGCCGGCCGCTTCAGCCCAATAGGTGACGATGACGCCGGCGATGAACAGCACGCCCATGGCGCCGAGGATTGCCCAGCCCTGACGCTGATTGCCGACCATGCGTCCGAAGACGTTGGTGAGAGCAGCGCCGATCACGAAGATCGCCAGCATCTGGATAAGATTGGAGATCGCATCCGGATTTTCGAAGGGGTGAGCGGAGTTGGCGTTGAAGAAGCCGCCACCGTTGGTGCCGAGCATCTTGATGGCGAGCTGCGAGGCGACGGGGCCGACGGCAATCGTCTGCTGCGCGCCTTCGAGCGTCGTAGCGTTGACATAGGGGCCAAGCGTCTGCGGCACGCCGAGATAGACGAAGACCAATGTCATGACGATGCAGGCCGGCAGCAGGATATAAAGCGTCGCCCTGGTCATATCGACCCAGAAATTGCCGATGGCCTTGCCGGAGGCGCGCGAGAAGGCGCGGATGAGCGCAATCGCAATGGCAATGCCTGTTGCCGCGGAGACGAAATTCTGGACGGTGAAGCCCGCCATCTGCACGAGGTAGGACATCGTGCTTTCGCCGCCGTAGTTCTGCCAGTTGGTGTTGGTCACGAAGCTGGTGGCGTTGTTGAAGGACAGCTCGGGGCCGATCGAAGCCATGCCCGCCGGATTGTACGGCAGGCTCGCCTGGAACCGCTGCAGCAGATAGAGCACGACGAAGCCGGCGAGGCTGAACAGCAGCATGGCGATCGAATAGGTCGTCCAGTGCTGCTCTTCGCGCTCATCGGTACCTGCAATGCGATAAAGTCCCCGTTCCAAAGGACCGAGGACATAAGACAGAATTGTCCGCTCGCCCGTGAAGACACGCGTCATGTAACCGCCGAGCGGTTTGACGAGCAG
>JAGWJK010001171.1 GCA_028865845.1 Rhizobiaceae bacterium | reverse complement strand
GGTCGCGCGCTTGCGGAGCATGCGTTGGATCGCGGTCCGGAGCTGCTCCTGCGTCAACGGCTGAGGAAAAAGCGGCATCGGAACCGTCGCATTTTAAAAGTTTCTATTTTAACTTTTACTTAAATAAGATGTTGCATATTGATCTGGCTGCAAGGGCAAATATGCAGCAACTCCTTAGTCCATGGCATTACATGCAACTGCAATGAGATGGGCTCGCGACACCCGCTGCGAGCCCATTTTTTGTGCACAGTAGCCACTTGATCGCCGCCATGTCGAGAACTCATGGCGCGAGACGGCGCGCACCTATTCCCGAAGCGACGGCACAGGGCTGAAAGTCAAACACGGGCCGCACAAGTTCTCCGATGGCTGCCGCAATGCCGAAGCGCGGAGCGAGGGTCAGGGAACTAACCCGTTCGCAGCCGCGATCCTTGGCAGAACAATAGTGTTAAAGAGCGACGCCCGTCACGGGATCGACTATAGGCCGTTCGCTCTCGTCGCGCGCTCCCGGTGGCTGCACCGTCGGAGGTGCCATCGATTCCTTATCCGCCGGCCCCGGTTTTTCCGGGATTGGCTTGACATCTCTTGGCCGTCGCTGCTCCGGCGTGGCGTTGGTATCGTTGGTGGTCATCGATCATCTCCTTCCTTGGAGACAACACGGCTAGCCGCAGGTGGTTCCCGACTGGCCGATACCAGATCGGCGAACCAGCGCCCGATCAGATCGGCCCAGGGCCAAATCCATGATGCAGGCCACCGAGCAGCCAAACCAGAACCAGAATGACGACGACCAGGCCAAGTACGCCGCCGAGCCCCGGTCCGCCATAGGAGCGATGGGCATAGTAACCGCCACCGCCACCGAACAGGACAACCAGGATAATAATCAGGAGTATCAGACCCATGCGCGTTGTTCCTCGTTTTCAATATCGAGATTGAGCAACGCCAGCAGGTGGCAAAAGTTCCTTCCCGATGCCGATGTAGGCAGCTTGGATGATCCTCAACTGCCAAGGGAGACCGATAGGTGAACAACAGGATGGTTTGATAAGGCGGCCGTTATCGCCTGCCGTCCATCTCACGCAGGATATCCAGGCCGCGCTGATATTTTTGTTGTTTCCCGCCGACCTGTTGAGCCTGCCACAGATTGTCTTCGAGATCGGCATGTTTGACGGGCCGGGCCAGCGGATTGGCCGCTGCCCGTCTGACGAAATCGTCGTCCTCTTCATCCGGCCGTCGCGTCAGCGCATCGACCGCCGTCAGGATCGCAGGCCGGAACCCCTCCTCCTTCAACCTGTCAAGCGTCCACCCTTTCCCCTTCTCTACAGCGTCGTGGAGGTAGGCGACGGTTTGTGCCTCCTCGCCGGAGACGAGAAGTGCGACACGCTGGCAATGTTCAAAAAACGGCCGGCCGATCTTGTCCATCTGCCCGTCATGCGCCTGCAGGGCAATCTGGATCGCGTGGTCGAGATGGTGCATGGGATCAAGGCCCCTCGGTCTTTTTCATCTTCTGGCGCGCAGGCTTCTCGCCCGTCGTTATCTCCGGGTTCGCCGTCTCGGCCTTGGACTTTTTTGCCGTGCTTCCACGGCTCGTCGCTGAGTGCGGCTTATCGAAATCGCCGCTCTCGCCGGCGCCCTGAAGAAGAGCCGCATCATCGCGGTCGTCTTCGTCGATCAGGTCCTGCAGCGTCTCGTGCTCGTCCTCGCCGTCAAGCTCATCGACCGCCTGCTGCCAGTGGCGCAGGTGGGAGCCTTCGGGACGCCCTTCGTTTTCCCAGATCTCATAGGCACGCTTGCGGATCTGCTCATGTTTGTCGGTGGCCATCATCTGCTTCTCCAAAAGAAAAGCAAAGTTCGAATGAGAGGAATGTTCCCTATGATCGCCGATTTCCACCGACAGGCCACGTGGCTTCGAGGGCAATCGGCCGATACTTGGCCCATT
>JAGWJK010001170.1 GCA_028865845.1 Rhizobiaceae bacterium | reverse complement strand
CTCCCGCCGCGACATTGACCGGTGCGCCGTCGCCTGCGATGCCGGCGGAAGCGAGCGACGGTCCCATGAAATCGAAGTAGAGATCGTTGATGGCAAGCGAATGCGTCCACTTGGAGCCGTATTTCTGCAGCAGCGAGGTGGTGAGCTGCGGCATGCGCTGCGACGTCTCGGCGATCGGCGTGTCGACGTATTCGAGCACGGTGCCGCCCAGATCCTCGATCTCTTTCTTCATCCGGTCGGCCTTGGCGATGGCGATCGCATAGGTGCTGTCGGTGAAGATGACGACGCCCGGCTTGCCGCCCGCATCGACGAAGGCCCAATCCGCGGCCGACTTCGACACCTGCATTGCGTCGGTGGTGACATTGGCGAAGACGCCGACTTCAGGAACCGGGCCGACATTCGATGCCGCATGCCACGATACCATCGGAATTCCTGCCGATTTTGCCTGCTCCATCGCCGGCTTCTGCTCGACGGCGTCGAAGCCGTCGATGATGATGCCGTCTGGCTTCAAGGCCATGGCCTGGCCGAAGGCGGCAGTGCGGCCGCCGATCGAGCCGGCGCCATCAAGCGCGGTCACTTTCCAGCCGAGAACGCCGGCAGCTTCCTGGATGCCGTTGACGACGCCGAGAATACCGCCGTTTTTCATGTCGGCAGCCAGGATGACGATGTTCTTGCCGGATGCCGCCTTGGGCCCGCTCGTCGGGCCATCCCATGCGGTGACCTTCGAGGCGTATTTGTCGACGATAGCCTTCGCGTCGGCCATCGAGTCGGCAAAGGCGGGCAGGCTCGTCATCACGGCGAATGCCGCAACTGTCCCCAGTAACAATGCTCTGCGTCTCATATCCATTCCTCCGTTGGATTTGTCGTCAAGGTCCGGCTGATCGCCGGTATTCGTTTATTTCGACGCGGGCGTAGTCCTCCTTACGGCACCGCGTTTGCGCTGGGCGTAGCCGGCGATGCCGATGGCAACGAGCAGGGTGACGCCATTGAAGAGCGGTTCGACAAAGAACGATCCGCCGAATTGCTGAATGCCGGAGATGCCCACGGCCAGGATGATCACGCCGGTCAGCGTGCCCCAGACATTGACGCGGCCGGGCTTGATGGTGGTCGAGCCGAGAAAGGCGCCGACCAGCGCCGGCAGGAGATATTCGAGGCCAACGCTCGCCTGGCCGATCCGCAGTTTCGAGGCGAGCAGCACGCCGGTCAGCGCCGCCATCAGGCCCGAGGTCACGAAGGCGCCGATCACGAATTTACGAACGGGTATGCCGTTGAGTGCCGCCGCCTTCGGGTTCGCGCCGATGGCGTAGAGGTAACGACCGATTGGCAGGTATTCGAGAACGATCCACATGCACACAGCGATAGCCAGCACATAGAAGCCGGTGATGGGCAGGCCGAACAGCATGGTGCCATTCAAGGCATAAAAGCCGTTGGGCAAGACGCCGACCACCTGCCGGCCGCCGGTGTGCCAGAGCGCCAGCGCATAAAGAACGGTTCCCGTCCCAAGCGTCGCGATGAAGCTGTCAATCTTGGCGACCTCGACCAGCAGGCCATTGAGAAAACCCGTCGCGGTGCCGAGAACCAGGACGATCAGGACAGCGACCGGCCAGGGGAGGCCGTAGACCGTCTGCAGGCTGATGGCGAGGATATGCCAGAGCACGATGCCGTAGCCGACGGTCAGATCGATGCGACCGGCGGCCATCGGGATCATCGCTGCCAACGACAGGAGGGCGATGATCGCCTTGTCGGAAATGATCGAGCGGACGTTCAATATCGTCGGAAACGTGCCTGGCAGCAGGATCGAAAACAGGAGGATTAGGCCGACCGTCAGGATGACAAGCCCGTAGACCGGGATCAGTCGCCCGATCTTCTGTCCGGTCGTCAGCCCCGCCATCTCGCTCTTTGTCGGCTCCAGCGCGGTGGATTCGATGGATTG
>JAGWJK010000101.1 GCA_028865845.1 Rhizobiaceae bacterium | reverse complement strand
GATCTCTTCAACACCGCCGCCGAAGACTGGCGCTTTGCCACCGGCGAAGTGCTGCGCGGCGAACACTGGCGGATCGCAACACCCGCCAACGAACCTGGCGCGCCGGTCTTCATGCGCGTCATCCCGTCGGGACCCGATCGCAGCGTCGAGACAAACCATAAGATGCTGATCGGTGCACTTTCGGTCGCGCGCACCTCGATCCGCATCATGTCACCCTACTTCCTGCCGGATCGTGAGCTGATCAGCGCGTTGGTCACGGCGGCGCGGCGCGGGGTGGAAGTGGATATCGTCGTGCCGACCGCCAACAATCTCGTGCTGGTCGACCGCGCCATGACGGCGCAATTCGATCAGATGCTGAAGGATTACTGCCGAATCTGGCGCGCTGTCGGGGCGTTCAACCATTCGAATTTGCTCTCGATCGACGGCCCCTGGGCCTATGTCGGATCCTCCAATCTCGATCCGCGCTCGCTGCGGCTCAATTTCGAAGTCGATCTGGAAGTTATCGATCGCGGTTTTGCCGGCGCCATCGATGCGCATATCGCAACCATCCTCAAGACGGCGACGCCTGTCGTGCTTCACAAGCTTAGAAAACGCTCCTTCGTCGTCCGTCTGATCGAAAAGATCCTCTGGCTCGGCTCGCCCTATCTTTGAACAAAATGGCGCGGCCGGATTTTATGCTGCGGGGGGCTTTTTACATGACAAGCCCGGCCATCGCTCCTTATACTCCCTAAGACGTAGCGGGGCGGGCTTTGACAACGGAAACGGTCAGCGGACAGATGCGGAAAAAAAACGAAAGTCTCCGTCTCAGCATTTACGAATCCCTGAAAAACAGAAAGAAGCCACGGCCGGAAAGGCCGGCGGAACGAGCGAGTCCGGAAGGCACTTTGATCGCCTCCTACAACGTCCACAAATGCGTCGGCGCCGACCGCCGCTTCGATCCGGAGCGCATAAGCCGCGTCATTCAGGAAATCGATGCCGATGTCATCGGGCTGCAGGAGGCGGATTCCCGCTTCGGCGAGCGCACCGGCCTGCTCGATCTGCGTCGCCTGGAACGCGAAACGGGCCTCACTCCCGTGCCTCTGGCCGGCGTCAACAAGGCGCATGGCTGGCATGGCAATGTCGTGCTGTTCAAGCAGGGCACGGTACGCGACGTTCATCAGGTCAACTTGCCGGGGCTCGAACCGCGCGGCGCGTTGCTCGCCGAGATCGAACTTGCACGCGGCGGAACCCTGAGGATCATCGCCGCGCATCTTGGGCTGCTGCATCGCTCGCGCGCCCAGCAGGCACGCAAGATCCTGGAGCTGATGAATAGAGATAGCGACACGCCGACAATCCTGCTCGGCGACCTCAATGAATGGCGCCTTGGCGATCGCTCCTCGCTTAACACGTTCCAGGCCGCATTCGGCCCATTACCAGCGGCCGTGCCGAGCTTTCCCTCGACCTTGCCTCTGCTGGCGCTCGACCGCATCATGGGCAATCGCCAAGGCCTGATTTCGACCGTGCACGTGCATGACACCCCGCTTGCCCGCGTGGCATCGGATCATCTGCCGATCAAGGCGATGGTGAGCCTGGACGCCGTGCGGGCCGAAACAAGCGCGGCGGCGCAAACGGCCTAGAACCCGAAAAACTCGACTGGGTTGTCGACCAATATCTTCTGTTGCTGCTCCGGCGTCGCCCAATCCAGCAGATTGTCCAGTAGCAAGGCATCGTCGGGGTAATTCGCACGCGGGACGCCGACATGCGGCCAATTGGAACCCCAGACAATGCGCTCGGGCGCATGGGCGACCACGCGTTTGATCAAAGGCGCCACATCGGAAAAATCAGGAGCGCCCGTTACGCTCGTCTCATAAACGCCGGCGATCTTGAACCAGGCATTGCCCTTGTCGATCAGCCGCAACAGCATGTCGGCACGCGGGTCGTCTGATGGTACGGGATCGATGAACTTGGCGATATGGTCGATGACATAATTGGCTTCGATCGAATCCAGCGCCGGATAGAGCGTTTCGACTTCCCGCCCCTTGAACTGTACCATCATGTTCCAGCCGAGATCGCGGATCTTTGTCTCGACCGGCTTCATGTTGCGGATCGGCGTCGCACCGCCCGGAAGGTCCATGATACGCGCGCCGCAGACGCCGAGTTCAGTCATGGCGCGCAGCTCGGCAAGCGTGGCGTCCGGCGACACGGTCACCATTCCTCGGGCTTTGTCCTTGCCAAGTTGCTTCAGGGCTGCAAGCAGCGAGCCGTTGTCGAACTGATAGGCATTGGCCTGCGTAATGACGACACGCTCGAGCCCGAGACGTCGCTGCATGACCGCATAGTCTTCCGGTACCGCGAGTTCGGCAATCGGCGGACCGCCAGGTTGGGCGGAAAAGCCCGGCATGTAGAAATGCATGTGACAATCGACGGCACCCGGCGGGGTCTTCAGCCGGGGCCGGGCGCCGGCGAGCGGGCGCGTGTTCGCTGGTATTGCGGGCATGTCTGCTTCAGTCTTTCAGTCGGTATGTCTCAAGCGCATCACGGTTGATCTCGATTCCGAGGCCGGGACCATCGGGGATGGTGACGACCCCGTTCACATGTTCCAGCGGCTCCGTCAGCACGGCCTGCCGGAAGGGATTGGTCGTCCGGTCGAATTCGAGGATTGGTGGGCGGCCAGCACGGCGTGGCGGATCCGGGGGCAGGGCAGCGATGAATTGCAGGCCGGCCGCGATGGCGACACCGGTTCCCCAGACATGCGGGACGAGGCGAACGCCCTGGATCATCGCCATGTCGGCGATGCGCCGCATCTCGGTGAAGCCGCCCGTACCGCAGATATCGGGCTGGATGATATCGACGGCGCGGGTTTCCAGCGGCTCGCGCATGCCGAAGCGGCCGTGCCAGGTTTCGCCACCGGCAACCGGGATGGGCTGCCCGGCGCGTACGGCACGGTAAGCGCTGAGCTGCTCGGGGATGACGGGCTCCTCGAACCAGTCGACCGCGAACTTGGCGACCGCATTGCCGACCACGCACGCTTCCAGCGCATCGTAGCCGTGATTGGCATCGATCATCAGGCGGATATCAGGGCCGATCGCATCGCGAACCGCGCGGATGACGGCGATATCCTCTTCGACATCGAAGCCGATCTTGATCTTCACGGCATGAAAACCCTGCGCGACATAGGCCGCGGTCTCAGCCGCGATATCGGCGACGGGCTCGACGCCATCCTTGCGGAAAGAGCCGGTGGCATAGGCTTTCACGTCCTCGCGGAAGCGGCCGCCGAGAAGGCGCGATATCGAAGTGCCGTGATGCTTGCCCTTGATATCCCACAGCGCAATGTCGATGCCGCTCAGTGCCGTCACCGTCAGGCCGCGCTGGCCCTGGTCGCGCAGGAGATTATAGAGTTCGAGCCAGATGACTTCGGTATCGCGTGGATCGCGGCCGATGAGACGAGGAGTATACGCCTTGACGACGGCTGCGTTCGGGCCTGCAGGCCCGAGGCATTCGCCCCAGCCGATCGTGCCGTCGTCGCAGACGATCTCGACCAGGATGTGCTGCCGGCGATCGAAGCGCATGGACGCGCTTTCGAACGCATGATCCAGCTTGTGATCCAGCAGATGGGTGTGAACCGCGATGATTTTCATACCCGGTACGGCCTCATCAGATCTTCGAGCATCCCGACTTCCTGTTCGGTGAGATCGGTGAGCGGCGGACGGACCGAACCGGCATCGAAACCGAGCAGCCGAACACCCGCCTTAATCGCCGAAACGGCATAGCCCTTCTGGCGATTGCGAATATTCATGAACGGGAAGAAGAAATCGATCAAGAGCTTATTGGTCTTCGCCGAATCGCCGGCTCGCAGCGCTTTGTAGAAGTCCTGCGCCATCGCCGGCACGAAATTGAACACGGCGGACGAATAGGTGGTGACGCCGGCGCCGAGATAGGCATCGGCGAAAAGCTCGGCTGTCGGCATGCCGCCAAGATAGGTCAGGCGATCGCCCATAGTCGCGGTGATCTTGCGCACCAGACCGATGTCGCCGGAGCCGTCCTTGAAGCCGACGAGGTTCGGGCAGGCGTCGCAAAGGCGCGCGAGCGTTTCAGCCGTCAGGATCGAGTTGTCGCGGTTGTAGACCATGACGCCAATCGAGACCGTGTCACAGACCGACTTGATGTGATGGAACAGGCCATCCTGCGGCGCATCGATGAGATAATGCGGCAGCAGCAGGATACCATCGGCGCCGGCCTTCTCCGCCGATTGCGCGATCTGAACGGCTATGCGCGTGCCGTAGCCGCAGCCAGAGACGATCGGTGTATCGCCTGCAGCAGCCTTGGCGGCGCTGACGATGGCGGGAATCTCATCCGGTGCAAGCGAAAAGAATTCGCCGGTGCCGCCTGCGGCAAACAGCACGCTCGCCTTGAAGCCGGAAAGCCAGCCGACGTGATCGCTATAAGCGTCGCGATTGAAACCACCGTCCTTATCGAAGGGCGTAACGGGGAAGGAAAGAAGACCAGCGCCAAGCGCAGCCTTCAGAGCGAGGGGATCCATGGACACAGTGTTCCTCCAATAATCGGCTGAATTGCGATGATCATAAATGACATATGACAACAGTCAATGAGTTATCATATGACTAAGCTCAAGAACTTCTCCGGATCAGATTGCGATAGCGCTGCTGGCTGCCTTTCAGATGCAGGCGCATCGCCTCGCGCGCCGTGTGCTCGTCATGATCGGATATGGCCTCCGCAATGCGGCGATGTTCCGACTGGATCTGGGCGAGATAGTCGGCGGAGGCGATTTCGTTCGGCTGATCCTGCAGAAGCGAGCGGGGGATCATCTTCTTGCCGGTCAGTTCCAGGAATTCGCGAAAGCGCGGATTGTTGGTCGCATCGGCAATCGCCAGATGAAATTCGAAATCCGCTTCCGAGGTGGCAATGCCGCGGGCCATGGCAAGGTCGATATCCCGGAAACGCTCGATGATCGTCTCTTCCTGCAGGGGCGAACGTCGCGCGGCGGCAAGACCCGCAGCCTCCGTTTCGACGGCAGCCCGCAGCTCAAGCATTTCTATGATCGAGGAAATACGGCCGGGATCGGTCTCCAGCAGGCCGGCGCCGGGAAAGGGCTTGCCGCTGCGGACAAAGACGCCGACCCCGTGGCGCACCTCCACCAGGCCATCCATGCGCATGGACGCGATGGCCTCGCGAATGACGGTACGGCTGACCTT
This sequence comes from Rhizobiaceae bacterium, assembly GCA_028865845.1. GTDB lineage: Bacteria > Pseudomonadota > Alphaproteobacteria > Rhizobiales > Rhizobiaceae > Rhizobium. The sequence goes on along the minus strand of JAGWJK010000101.1, from coordinate 4,195 downwards.
GTATTGTTCGGTGAGCCCGCTTTCGCTTGGCAATTTTTCGCCCGGCTTCAGGGTTCCGTCGAGAATCTCCTGGCGCAATTGCTGGCCGACGACATCGACCAGATTGCGCCGGCTCGACGGCTGTTCTTCGCTGGATTTTGCCTTGACCGTCACCTGCCGCTGCATCCCCAAATCCCCATGTCCTGGACAGTAAGATTACAGATATATGATGACGAACGGAAGCCTATATTATAAGTTGCCGCCCAAGGATGCCAAAAAGGAGATGAATCATGCTGAAAACCCTGCTGTTGACCGGTGCCGCCGGAGGCGTCGGCCAAGCGCTGAGGCCGCTGTTGTCCGAGATCGCCGAGATTGTCGTTCTCTCCGATATTGCTCCGATCGACGATCTGCGCTCGACGGAGCGTTTCGTGGCCTGCGATCTCGCCGACCGCGGCGGCGTGGAAGCATTGGTCAAAGGAGTCGACGGCATCATTCACCTCGGCGGCATTTCGATCGAAAAGCCTTTCGATCTGATCATGCAGGGAAATATCCTCGGCCTTTACAATCTCTACGAAGCCGCCCGCCACAACGGCAAGCCGCGCATCATCTTTGCGAGTTCCAATCACACGGTCGGCTACTATCGCCGCGATCAGCGGATCGACAACACGGTGCCGACGCGTCCGGATTCGCTTTACGGCGTATCGAAGGTTTATGGCGAAGCGCTTGCAAGCCTCTATTTCGACAAGTTCGGCCAGGAGACGCTATCGGTGCGCATCGGCTCCTGCTTTCCCAAGCCAACCAATCCGCGCATGCTCGCGACATGGTTCAGCGCGCGCGACCTGCTGTCGCTCTGCAGCCGCGCTTTCGAGGCGCCGCGCCTCGGGCACACTATCGTCTACGGCGTCTCCGACAATGATGAGCAATGGTGGGACAACCGCAATGCCGCCTTCCTTGGCTGGAGACCGCAGGACAGCTCGTCCCAATGGCGAGCCGAGGTCATGGCAAATGCTGGAGCGGAAGACCCCACCGATCCGACCGTCGTCTATCAAGGCGGCGGTTTCGCCAAGGCAGGGCACCCGGAGGATTGAAAGTCCTAAAAGGGCTTGGTGACCACGAGAAAGACGATCAGCACCACGCAGACGAAAATGATCGGGACGGCGCGCCGCAACATTTGCGGCAATTCGCCGCCCTGTCCGGCAGTCGTCATGCGTCGCAATGTCCCGGATTCCATGCCGTGCAATGCGCTTAACAGCAACACCGGGATCAGCTTGATCATCAGCCACGGCGACGAATACCATTCGCCGATGATCGCCATCCCGATACCGGCCAGCCAGATGAGGCCAAGCGCTGGTGTCGTCACCATGCGATCCCACCGCCGGACGAGGGCGATAAACCGCGCCTCCCTGTCATTCGGTTGCGCTTTCTCGCCGGAAACGAGAGCCAACGCAAAGGCAAGCACCAGCATCCCACCGATCAGGGCGATGACCGCCATCACGTGGAGCGCTTTCAGATAAAGATAGATCATGATCAGTTTCCCCGATGTCTCCCTGAGACATAGTAAGTCATCCGGGAAAACGGAAGCTCAACCGCCGTTTCTAAAGAGTTTCCAGCGTGTCGGCTTGAACGCGATGCGGTTGCGATCGAGGCGATCGGCCCTGTCCGGCGGCAGCTCGATTTCGATGCGGTCGTGGCCGGGGCCGATATCCATTTCGATATGGCGCGTGCCGGCAACACGACGGCTGCTTGTGAGCAGACCGGCGATACAGCCGCCATCGCCATCATGCAGCTCGATGTCGTGCGGACGGAAGTAGAGATAGGCCTCTCCATCGATGTCGCGCGGCGCGCTCAAGCCCAAAGGCCGCTCCTCGAACCAGATCTCGCCATTGGTGATGCGCACCTTGACGCGGTTGGACTGGCCGATGAAGCCATAGACAAATGGCGAATTCGGCGTGTCGTAGATCTCGTCCGGCGTCCCCACCTGCTCGATCGCGCCCTTGTTCAACACGACGACGCGGTCGGCCAATTCCAGCGCCTCTTCCTGGTCGTGTGTCACGAACACGGTGGTGTGGCCGGTGCGGTCATGGATCTCGCGCAGCCATTTGCGCAGGTCCTTGCGCACCTGGGCGTCGAGCGCGCCGAAGGGCTCGTCGAGAAGCAGCACGTTCGGCTCAACGGCCATAGCGCGGGCCAGCGCGACACGCTGCCGCTGGCCACCCGACAATTGCGCCGGATAGCGCTTTTCCAGCCCGCTGAGCTGGACGAGTTCGAGCAGTTCCTTGGCACGGCGATGGATTTCCGCGCGGGGAGGGCGGCGCGATGCGCTGCGTACTTTCAGGCCGAAGGCGATATTGTCGAGCACCGTCATATGGCGGAACAGCGCGTAATGCTGAAACACGAAGCCGATATTGCGCTGCTGCACCGTCTTCTTCGATGCATCCTCGTCGCCGAAGAAGATCTGGCCTTCGGTCGGCGTTTCCAGCCCGGCAATCAGACGCAGCAGCGTCGTCTTGCCCGAGCCGGAAGGGCCGAGAAGAGCGATAAGTTCACTGGAGCGAATGTCGAGGGAGACATCATGCAACGCCGGAAAGCGACCGAATTCCTTGCGCAGGTTTTGAACGCGAACTTCCATTAACAATTCCTTCAGTGACGCCGGCTGGCTGCGATCTCTTCGCTATAGCGCATTTCCAGCAACGTCTTCAGTATAAGTGTTACGAGCGCAAGCAAGGCAAGAAGCGTGGCAACCGCAAACGCGCCCGAGAAATTATACTCATTGTAGAGAATTTCGACCTGCAAAGGCATAGTATTGGTTTCGCCGCGAATGTGGCCGGAGACGACGGACACAGCGCCGAATTCGCCCATGGCGCGGGCGTTGCAAAGAAGCACGCCGTACAGCAGACCCCATTTGATGTTTGGCAGCGTCACATGCCAGAACGTCTGCCAGCCATTGGCGCCGAGCGACAGCGCCGCCTCTTCGTCGGCGCTTCCCTGTTCCTGCATCAGCGGGATCAGCTCGCGGGCAACGAAGGGAAAGGTGACGAACATCGTTGCCATCACCAGTCCGGGCACCGCGAAAAGGATGCGGATGCCGTGGCTCTGCAGCCAGGGACCAAGCACGCTGTTCGAGCTGAACAGCAACACGAAGACCAGACCCGATATCACCGGCGATACGGAGAAGGGCAGATCGATCAACGTCGTCAGAAACGCCTTGCCCTTGAATTCGAACTTGGCGATCGCCCAGGCGGCAGCCACGCCGCAGACGAGATTGAGCGGCACGCTGATGCCGGCGACGATCAAGGTCAGCCGGATCGCCGAAAAGGTCTCGTCATCCACCAGCGCGCCGAAGAACTCTTGCGCACCCTTGCGGAAGGCCTCGACGAAGACGGCGGCAAGCGGCAGCAGCACCATCAGCACCAGGAAGGCAAGGGAAATGGCGACAAAGAACAAGCGCGCCAGCCGGCTTTCGGTGATGACCGAATTCACCTGATCGGCGGAAGATGCGGCATCATGCGCCATAACCATACCTCCTTCTGCTCCAGGACTGGATGAGGTTGATGACGAGCAGCATGACGAAGGAGATCACCAGCATCATGGTCGCGATCGCCGTGGCGGCCGCATAATTATATTCCTCGAGCCGGATGACGATCAAAAGCGGAGCGATCTCGGATACATAGGGCTTGTTGCCGGCGATAAAGATCACCGAGCCATATTCTCCGGCCGCACGCGCAAAGGCCAGTGCAAAGCCCGTCAGCGCCGCCGGCGCAAGGCCGGGCAACAGGACGCGGGTGATGGTCTGAAAGCGGCTTGCCCCGAGGGTCGCGGCGGCTTCCTCGACCTCGCGATCGATCTCTTCCATCACCGGCTGCGCGGTGCGAACCACGAAGGGAAGCCCGACGAAGATCAACGCGACGATGATGCCTGCCGGCGTAAAGGCGATCTTGATGCCGAGCGGCGTCAGGAACTGCCCGATCCAGCCGTTCGGGGCATAGAGCGTCGTCAGCGCGATGCCGGCGACAGCCGTCGGCAGGGCAAAGGGCAGGTCGACCATCGCATCGAGAATGCGCTTTCCGGGAAAGCGATACCGCACGAGCACCCAGGCAAGGATCAGCCCGAAGACAGCGTTGACGACAGCGGCAATGAAGGCGCCGCCGAAGCTCATGCGCAGCGCATAAAGCGTGCGAATGTCGAGCGCGATGGTCCAAAATTTAGACCAGCCGAG
>JAGWJK010001169.1 GCA_028865845.1 Rhizobiaceae bacterium | reverse complement strand
CGCCACAGCGTCGCGCCGCCCGCATGGTCTTCAGGGCTTGTCCTTGAGAACGACCTCACCCGTTTCAAGAAGCGACTTGAGATTGGACAGGATCTTCGGCCAGCCACCGGAGACGGCGACGATAAGCTTGGAATTCTCGCGCTCGATCGTATGGGTCACGGTCAGCTTGACGACATCGCCAACCGGCTCGATGTCCATCACGCATTGCGACCAGCCCTCGGCCTTCAGTTCAGGCATGAATTCGTTCTGCCATTTGAAGACCAGCCGCTTCGGCGGATCGAACTCAAGTATCTCGCCCTGGTCGGTGACGCGCCCATCCGGAAAAGCCATCTTCCATGGCGAGCCGACCTTCCAATCGGTATCGAAGCCGACGTTGAACCAATATTTCCTCATGAACTCCGGCGTGGTCAAAGCCGACCAGAGCTTATCCGGCGTCGTGCGAATGAAGGTGACGTAAACGAAACGGCTCTCAGTCATGTCATTTCTCCCTGTTGTCGATGGTTTGATGTCTGAGGTAGCGCGGTGGCTACTCGCCACCCTCGCCTTCCAAAGCCTTCTTGAGGGCGGAAAGCGCTGTCAGTTGCCGGCGCTCGAACTTCGCGATCCAGCGCTCTGCAATGTCGTTGATCGGTATGGGGTTGATGAAATGCAGCTTCTCCCTCCCCTGACGTTCAGAGGACACGAGGTTTCCCTCCTCCAGGACGGCGAGATGCTTGGCCACCGCCTGCCGCGTCATTTCTAGCCCCTGGCACAACTCGCCGAGTGTCTGGCCGTTGCGCTCATAAAGCCGGTCGAGCAACTGCCGCCGGCTGGCGTCGGCGAGAGCTCGAAAAACAGCATCGTCGTTCATCGGAAATAGGTAACCGTTTAGTTGCCTGTTATTGATCTTATAGGCAACTAAACGGTTGCATGTCAAGCGCGAAGTGAGCGCCTGCTTGACAGAACAGGGATGGAGGCAAATGGATCGTCAGATCGCCAGAGCGAAGTGGTCCTGTTCGGCGCGCAGATGATCGAGCATGCGCGCTATCCCCTCATCGAGGCTGACGCGCGGCGCAAGGCCATAGGAGCGCTGCAAGGCTGTGTCGCCGCAACGGTAGAAGACGCCCTCCGGCTGGCCGGAAAGACCGGAAACCACCGGATTCCACCCGATCTGATGGGCGATATTCTCCGCCAGCTCTATGAAGGATGTCGCAATCCCCGTCGAAAGATTGAGGCTCGCGCCATCGGGAAGCAGTTCCTTCGTCTGCCAGATGAAATCGACGCAGTCGTCGATATGGATGAAATCCCGGCATTGCAACCCGGAACCCCAGACGAAGACCTGCTCGTCGCCACGCTGGCCGAGCAGGCGGCGGCAGATCGCCGGAAAAGGATAGGCGCCATCCTGATCCTCGCCATAACCGCTGAACGGTCGATAAGCGATTGCCCGGCTGCCATAGCGCTCGACATAGAGCTTCATCAGATATTCACCGGTCAGTTTCGCCCAGCCGTAGCTGAGGTCGGGCACACCGGTGGCCGTTTCGAAGGAAATCATATCCTCCGAAAGCTGGCGATGCCGCCTCGCCGTCTGCAGCGAGATCGGATAGGCCGCGCTGGAGCTGAAAAACACCACGCAGCCAGGCTTGGCGCATGCCGCCCATTTCCACAATTCCGCGTCAACAGCTAGATCCTCGGCGACGTCGAGCGTGCGTGCCTCCAGTGTCAGCCGCCCCCCGACCAGAGCCGCAAGGTGGAACACGTAGTCGAAGCGCTCCAGCGGGCGGGTGAAATAGGTGCGGCAATCCTCTTCGTAGAACGTGAAGCGCGATCCCGGAAATCTCTGCCACAGGTCGGGATGCCGCGCCCCCGTTCCTGTTACGAGCTGATCGACACAGACGACATCCAGACCTTCCGTCAAAAGCCGACGAACCAGATGCCTTCCAACAAAACCACAGCCCCCTGTCA
>JAGWJK010001168.1 GCA_028865845.1 Rhizobiaceae bacterium | reverse complement strand
ATCGGCGCGCGCGCCAACCTCGAAACGTCCGCGTCCGCCGGCGAAGCGACCGGGATTGACGGTTGCCAATCTGAGCGCATCGCCGAGCGGGAGCCCGGCCATGCCTGCCGCGATCGCTACATTGGCCGCAAGCGGCAGGCCGGCGCCGGCAAGATAGGGCGTGCCGGCGATGCCGATCCGTCCTTCCGACGAAACTTCGACGGTACCGCCCACCGCCTGCTCGTAGATCCCCGGCGGCATCCCGGCGAGTGCGACGCTGTCCGATACCAGGACCGCGCGATCGAGCCCCTTGGCGCGCAGCATGGCCTTGAACGTGTCGGAGGGCAGGTGATGACCATCGGCAATGAAGGTGGCGGTCAGCCGGTCGTCGGCCAATTGCGCCCAGATAAAATTCGGATGCCGCGGCAGCGGCGATGCCGCGCCATTGCCGAGATGCGTCGAGAGGGCAGCGCCGGCTTCCGCCGCCCGATGAATTTCTTCCGGCGAAGCGGCAGTATGGCCGAGCGCCACATGCACGTTACGGGCAGCGAGAGCACTGATATAGGCCGGCGCTTCAGGATATTCCGGCGCAAGCGTCACCAGCCCCACCAGTCCTTCACCGGCTTCCCGCCAGAGATCGAATTCGGCAAGCGAAGGTGCGCGCACATGTTCGTGCGGGTGCGCGCCGCGCGGTCCGTCCATCGGCGAGATCGATGGTCCCTCGACATGAACGGCGGGAACCATGGCGGCGACCAGCGGAAAGGTCCGCCGCGCCGCCGCGATCGTGCGCAATCCGGACAAGATGTCTTCGGTAGAAGCGGTGATCAGCGTCGGCAGGAACGTGGTGACGCCCGTAGCCGCCAATTTCTTGGCCAGTTCCGCGACCAGTTCCGGCGTTGCCGTGCCGCCATTGAGATCGAGCCCGCCGAAGCCGTTGATCTGGAGATCGACGAGCCCGGCCGAGAGATAGCCGTCATGCGGTTTTGCTTCCGCCCGTATCGCCGTTATCAAGCCGGCTCGAACCTCAACCGCGATACCGTTTCCAGTCGCGGGATCGATGCCGGTGATGGTTGAAACCATGCTCACAATGCTCTGACCCGATCCTGGAAACGTGCGATGAAGCGTGCATTGGCCTCGTCGCCGCCGGGCGCGTTGCCGCTGCGCCAGACCGGCGGTTCCAAGCCGCGGTCCACCAGCTTGGCGACCGTGCGGATCACCAGGCAATTCAGCGTGAAGGCGTTGGCGAAGGTTGAGATCGCCGCGATATTGTCGCCCATGCCGGGGATGCGCACCACGGCATCGCCGATCGGGACCTTGGTGTCGATCGCGATGTCGGCGATGTCGTGCAGGTTTTGTTTCGTCGGGTGGCGGGCCGGATGGTCCGGCGAGGTGTTTGCCGCATGCGTTTTCGAACTGACACCGATCAGGAAAACCCCGCGTCGTCGCGCCTCGAGCGCCGCATCGATCAGGGCGGCGTTGATGCCGTAGGCATTGACGAGGATCAGAATGTCGGTATCGCCAAGGCGGTGATCGCTGATGACGATCTTGCCATAGCCGGGCGTGCGCTCGATTGCCATCGAGCGCAGCGCGCCATTCGACAGCAGCGTTCCCTCGTCGAGGATCGCGCTCATGTGCATCAGCCCGCCGGCGCGGAAAAACACCTCCTGCGAGGCGAGGTTGGAATGGCCGCCCGGGCCAAAGATGTGGACCAGCCGATCGGCCTCGATCTGGTCGGCGAGCCGTGCTGCTGCCCGATCGAGCGGGTCGCGTTCCTCGGTGAGGATGCGGCTCATGATATCATGGCTTGCGCTCAGGTAGCCTGCACACAGGGCATCGGCATCGATCGTCGCGGCTTCAGACATCGGGATCGGACTCCTTGTCGAGATAAAGTGCGCAATTGGCATGGCTGCGCAAGATGCTCGCCGGGCATTCGGTGGTCACCAGTCCATGCAGGGTTTTTTC
>JAGWJK010001167.1 GCA_028865845.1 Rhizobiaceae bacterium | reverse complement strand
GAGGGCGAAAAGAAGCTCGTCCATGCGGTGTTCTGGCAGGTGATCGTCCAGATCGTCGTGCTCGACGCGATCTTCTCGCTCGACAGCGTCATCACCGCAGTCGGCATGGTACCGCAATTGTCCGTCATGATGACGGCCGTCATCTTTGCCGTCGGCGTCATGCTGTTCCTATCGAAACCGCTGACGGCTTTCGTATCGAAACATCCGACAGTGGTCATCCTCTGCCTGGGCTTCCTGATGATGATCGGCTTCTCGCTGATCGTCGAAGGCTTCGGGTTCCATGTTCCGAAGGGCTATCTCTATGCCGCCATCGGCTTCTCCGTCATCATCGAAGCGCTCAACCAGCTTGCCCGCCGCAACAAGGAGCGGCTGATCACGCCGAGCAATATCCGCGACCGCACGGCCGACGCCGTGCTCAACCTCCTCGGGGGCACGAAGAGTCAGGGCGCACTTGGCCTGCCGACGGAGGCAAGCACCGAGCAGACGGTGGAGGAAGAGGTCTTCTCGGCGGAAGAGAAGGACATGATCCAGGGCGTGCTCACCCTCGCCGACCGTTCGGTGCGTTCGATCATGACGCCGCGCACCGATATCGTCTGGCTGGATCTCGACAGACCGCCGGCCGAACTGCAGCACAGAATCATCGCCATCGGCCACTCGCGCTTCCCCGTCGCACATGGAAGCCTCGATGGCTTCGCAGGTGTTGCGAGCGCCCGCGACCTGATGCGCGATCTTCTCAGTGACGGCAAGGTCGACCCTGGTCGCTCCATCCGCCAGCCCCTCGTGGTGCACGAAAGCATCAGCGCGCTGAAGCTGATGGAGCAACTGCGGCAATCGAGCCAGGCGATGGCTCTCGTTCTCGACGAATATGGCGAGATCGAAGGCCTGGTGACGACGGCGGACCTGCTGGAGGCGATCGCCGGCGAATTTCCCGATGAAGACAATGAGAAACTGACGATCGACAGGGCAGCGGACGGTTCACTGACCGTCGACGGCTGGATCGACATTCGCCGCATCTCCAAGCTGATTGATACCGATCTCGTCGACGGCGCCGATCGCTATTCGACGCTTGCCGGTTTCATCCTCTGGCGGCTGGGCCATTTGCCGCATGCGGGCGAAAGCGTTACGGCTGGCGACCTGTCTTTTGAAGTGATCAAACTCGATGGGCGCAATATCGACAAAGTCCGGATCCATCGGACGGAATATGCAATCTGACAACCGACCGCGAGGATATGATCATGGCATGGTCTGCCGGCCAATACCTGAAATTCGAAGACGAACGCACCCGCCCGGCGCGCGACCTGCTTGCACAGGTGCCTCTTGAGCGCATTGAAAGCGCAATCGATCTCGGTTGCGGGCCTGGCAATTCCACGGAGCTGATTGTCGACCGCTATGGGGCACCCGGCGTTTCCGGCCTCGACAGTGATGAAAATATGCTGGAAGCGGCCCGCAAGCGCATGCCCGGCACGACTTTCGTCAAGGCCGACCTTGCGACCTGGCAGCCCGAACAACCTGTCGACCTGCTGTTTGCCAATGCCGTCTTCCAATGGCTTCCGGGCCATCTCGATATTTTCGACCGTTTGATGGATGGGCTGAAATCGGGCGGCGTGCTCGCCATTCAAATGCCCGATAATCTGACCGAACCGAGCCATCTGATGATGGAGGAGACCGCGAAGAATGGTCCCTGGAGCGCGGCCTTCGCAGCCAAGAGCGTGCGCCGCAATCCCCTGCCATCGCCGTCCACCTACTATGACAGGCTGATCGGCAAATCGTCGCGCATCGACCTCTGGCACACCCACTACAATCACGCGCTCGAGAACGCCGCGGCGATCGTCGAATGGGTCAAGGGAACGGGCCTGCGCCCCTATCTCGACCACGCCGGCGCAGAACACCGCGACGCCTTTGCCGCCGACTATCTCTCGCGCATCGAAAAGGCCTATCCGCCG
>JAGWJK010001166.1 GCA_028865845.1 Rhizobiaceae bacterium | reverse complement strand
TCGATCCCGGAGCCAAGGCCGAGATGAAACTGGATATCGGGAGAGCGCGCATCCGGGTCGGCATACCAGAAGCCGCCGGTCTCGAAGAGCGACGAGGCAACCGGGCCGGAGCGGAAGAGCACGTATTGCACGCCAGCCCAAAGGGTCCGGTGCAGCTTGGCGACGCCGTCATAGGTGTGATCGCCCGTGCATTCCGCGATGACGAACAGATCGAGGTGATCCTGCATGTTGCCGCCGACACCCGGCAGGTCGTGATGCACCTTTACGCCGACGGAGCGCAGGTGGTCGCCGGGGCCAATCCCCGACTGCAGCAGCAGTTTCGGCGATCCGATCGCGCCGGAGGAGACCAATACCTCGCGCTCGGCACGGATGACCTCCAGCCCGTTGCCGTTCACGATCTCGACGCCCACGGCACGGCTGCCTTCGATGACGATGCGAGCGACGCGCGCGCCGGTGCGAACCGTCAGGTTCTTCCGCTCCTTGATCGGCGAGAGATAGGCAAGCGAAGCCGATGAGCGACGGCGGTCGCGCTGGGTCAGCTGGTAGAAGCCGACACCGGCCTGTCGGCGACCGTTGAAATCGTGATTGTAGGGAATGCCAAGTTCCTGGCCGGCGCGAATATAGGCATCGCAGATCGGAAGCGGCGCGGCGGGCATGGAAACACCCAAAGGGCCGCCATAGGAATGATAGTCGTCGGCAAAGCGCTGATTGTCTTCCGCCCGCTTGAAATAGGGAAGAATGGAACGATAGTCCCAGCCTTCGCAGCCGTCCTCGCTCGCCCAGAGATCATAGTCGGCGGCATTGCCGCGCGTGTAGAGCTGTGCGTTGATCGACGAGCCGCCGCCGATCACCTTGGCCTGCGTATAGCGGAGCACGCGGCCGTTCATATGCTTCTGCGGAACCGTGCTCCAGCCCCAGCTCGCAACGCCTTTCGTCATCTTTGCGAAGCCTGCGGGCATGTGGAAGAGAGGGTTCCAATCGCCGCCACCGGCTTCAAGCAACAGGACGCGCACTGTCGGGTCTTCGCTCAGCCGGTTCGCAAGCACGCACCCAGCTGGGCCGGCTCCAGTGATGATGTAGTCGAAAGCCATATCTGTATCCTGTTACGAGCGAGGTGACGTCAGCCCATCGGCGACGCCGGCCCTCGTCTGCTTCAAATCCTTGGAGGCGATGTGATCGGCAACGCGCAGCGCCTGGCTGGCGATGGTGAGCGCCGGATTGACGGCGGCCGACGTCGGGAGGAAGCTCGCATCGACGACGAAAAGGTTCTCGTGATCGAAGGAGCGGCAGAAGACGTCGAGTGGCGCCGTTGCGGGATCGTTCCCCATTCGGACCGTGCCGCACTGATGCGAGGGTGTCCGTTTATCGAACGGTTTCGCCAGCACGATCGGAAAGCCGATCGACTTCAGGATGGTCTTCAGTTTCGCGACCAGCGCCATATGGGCGTCCCAATTCGTCCGCTTCCATTGCAGGACGATCCGGTCACCTTCGACCATAATTCGGCTTTCGGGATTCGGGATATCCTCGCTCATGGCGTAGAAATCGATCGCGTGGCCGGTGAGCAGATTGAGAAGCACCTCGGGAACCTTGGGCAGCGATCCCTTCAGGACTTGGGCTGATATGCGGCCGAGGAGCTGAACATTGCCAAGCGGCGGGCCGCCCTCGCCGTCGGAGAGATAGAAGTCGTTGAAGGAAAACGTCTTCTGATAGATTGAGGTATTGCGGAACGTCGGCGAGACGGCGATCACCGCCGAGGAATTGTGATTCATGAAGTTCCGCCCGACCTGGTCGGAAGAGTTCGCGAGCCCCTTGCGATATCGCTGGACGGCGGATCGAAGCAGCAGAACCGACGACTGGACGGCGCCCGCCGACAGGATCACGAGGCCGGGCGTCAGCGTGATCGTCTCTCCGTCCTTCTCGTAGAGTACGCGCTCGATCCTGCCC
>JAGWJK010001165.1 GCA_028865845.1 Rhizobiaceae bacterium | reverse complement strand
CGAGCGCATGATCATTTTGTCGGTCGACTTGTTCGACCGCGTACGCTTGCCCTTGGTCGGCTTGCCCCACGGGGTCACCGGATGGCGACCACCAGAGGTGCGGCCTTCACCACCGCCGTGCGGATGGTCGACCGGGTTCATGACAACACCGCGGTTGTGAGGCTTCTTGCCGCGCCAACGCGAACGACCGGCCTTACCGTCGTTGATGTTGCCGTGATCCGGGTTCGAAACCGCACCGATCGTTGCCAGGCAGGTACCGTGAACGAGGCGCTGTTCGCCAGAGTTGAGGCGAAGAATCGCCATGCCCTGGTCGCGGCCGACGAGCTGAGCGTAAGCACCAGCCGAACGGGCGATCTGACCACCCTTGCCCGGCTTCATTTCCACGTTGTGGATGATGGAGCCGACCGGGATGAACTGAAGCGGCATGGTGTTGCCCGGCTTCACGTCGACGACCTTGTCGGAAGCGATAACCTTGTCGCCCGATGCGAGGCGCTGCGGCGCAAGGATATAGGCCTGATCGCCATCAGCATACTTCACCAGAGCGATGTATGCGGTGCGGTTCGGGTCGTATTCGATGCGCTCGACGGTGCCTTCGACGTCGAACTTGCGACGCTTGAAGTCCACCAGACGGTAGGTACGCTTGTGACCGCCGCCCTGGAAACGCACGGTGATGCGGCCAGTGTTGTTGCGACCGCCCTTGGAGGTCAGACCTTCGGTGAGGCTCTTGACCGGCTTGCCCTTGTAGAGCGAGGACCGGTCGACGATGACCAGCTGACGCTGGCTCGGGGTCGTCGGATTGAATGTTTTCAATGCCATTTTCTTATTCCTCAGAGACCGGTGGAGACGTCGATCGACTGGCCTTCGGCGAGCGTCACAACAGCCTTCTTCACGTCCTTCTGCTTGCCGACGAGACCCTTGAACCGCTTGGTCTTTCCGAGGCGCAGCAGAGTGTTAACGGCCGTCACCTTGACGCCGAAGAGCGCTTCGACGGCAGCCTTGATTTCCGGCTTCGTCGCGTTCTTGGCAACGTTGAAAACAACCTGGTTATTGTCCGAAAGCAGCGTGGACTTTTCGGTGATCGCAGGAGACACGATCACATCGTAATGGCGAAGATCCGTCACTTGAATCGCTCCTCTAGAGCTTCAACTGCAGCCTTGGACAGCACGAGCTTGCCGCGACGCAGGATGTCGTAAACGTTGATGCCCTGAACCGGCAGAACATCGATATTAGGGATGTTCTTGGCTGCGAGCTTGAAGTTGCTGTCGAGTTCAGCGCCGCCGATGAACAGAGCGTTCGTCAGGCCGAGCGTCTCGAAAGCGCCAGCGAGTGCCTTGGTCTTGGCTTCGGTAGCGACGAGATTGTCGATGACAATGACGTCTTCAGCCTTGAGCTTGGCAGAGAGAGCGTGACGCAGGCCGAGGGCGCGAACCTTCTTCGGCAGATCATGCTCGTGGCTGCGAGCGACAGGGCCGTGAGCCTTACCACCGCCGCGGAACTGCGGAGCGCGAGCCGAATGGTGACGAGCGCGGCCCGTACCCTTCTGCTTGTACATCTTGGCACCGGTGCGCGATACGTCTGCGCGGCCCTTTGCCTGGTGCGTGCCCTGCTGCTTCTTTGCAAGCTGCCAGCGAATGACGCGTGCGAGGATGTCTTCACGCGGCTCGAGGCCGAAAATCGCATCAGAAAGGGAAACCTTCCCGGCGTCTTTGCCCTCAAGGGTCTTGACGTTCAATTCCATGGTTTGGCTCCCTTACTTCGCTGCCGACTTGACGGCGTCGCGCACGATGATCCAGGCACCCTTGGAGCCGGGAACCGCACCCTTGACGAGGATCAGACCGCGATCTTCATCGGTCGAAACCACTTCAAGGTTCTGCGTCGTCACGCGCGTCTGGCCCATGTGACCAGCCATCTTCTTGTTCTTGAACACCTTGCCCGGGTCCTGGCG